>SKNP01000085.1 GCA_007120485.1 Nitriliruptoraceae bacterium | reverse complement strand
GACCAGTCCGTGATCGTCGAAGCGACCGGCTCGGTGTCGTACACCTCCGGGGAGATCACCACCGGGATCTACGATCTGGTGTTCTTCGCGGAGGATCACGGCGACGACGGGCAGCGCTTCCTCGATGCGTTGCTCGATGCGGACTTCGCCGTCGACAGCGAAGGAACCGCGTCGCAGGACGGCTTCGACACCGAGAGCTACCAGCTCTCCCGCGGGCGCGACAACGTGCAGTTCTCGGTCGGTTCCGGCGGGGAGCTCGAGGGCATCCTGGTCGTGACCTACAACTACACCGACGGCACCGCGCAGGCCACGACCGGCCAGGCGACCGAGCACGGCTGGGTCGGCGAGGTGAACCTCCCCGACGGTGCCGAGGTGACCCGGATGTCCAGCGGGTACCGCCCGCCCTTCTTCGCGCTGTACGAGCCGCGCTTGCAGTTGATGCGCAGCCTGAGCGTGGACATCCCCGGGGACGCCATCGACGACGTCGTCGAACTCGTCCGGGAGGGGGAGATCATCGACGGGCTGGAGCTGCGGCACGAGTCGGAGATGGGCGACGGCCCCGACGACAACCTCAGCATCACGTTGCGGACCTCCCGTGACGACGATGTCCGGGTGTCGTTCTTCCCGAGCTCGATCGACGACGGCTACCGCATGTCGCTCGACGCCACGGTGGAGCTGCCGGACCTCGAGCCGGGATCGTCGCTGGACGACGCACCGGAGCCGGACCAGCAGACCTAGGGGCCGGTGGACGGCACGGATCTCGACCGCGCCCCCGGGCCTCACCGCCCGGGGGCGACGTCGTGGTCGGCCCGTCGTGGTTGGCGACGGCGCGGTTGGCCCGTCGTGGTCGACCCGTCGCGATCAGCCCGACGCGGTCAGCCCGTCGCGTCGCGCAACGCCAGCGACACCAGCCGCTCGCACAGCTCCCCGAAGGTCAGGTCCGCGGCGTCGGCGGCCAGCGGTGTCAGCGAGGTGTCGGTCAGCCCCGGGCAGGTGTCGAGTTCCAGCAGCCACGGTCGACCATCGCCATCGACGATCAGGTCGGCACGGGAGACGTGCCGTGCGCCGATCGCGTCGACCGCGCCCAGGGCGACGCGATCGCACGCCTGGTGCGCGGCCTTGTCGAGCCGCGCCGGGGCATGGAACTCGGTCGCGCCCGCGGTGTAGCGGGCGTTGAAGTCGTACGCGCCTTCCTTCGGACGGATCTCCACGGCGGGCAAGGGTTGGCCATCCAGCACGGTCACCGCCACCTCCGTCCCGTGGATGAACCGCTCGATCAGCACCGCGTCGGCGTAGCTGAACGCCCCGACGATGGCTTCGGGGAGCCGTGCCGGGTCCTCGACGATCGACAGCCCCAACGCCGAGCCGCCGGTCGCGGGCTTGACCACCAGCGGCTGGCCGAGCGCGTCCGCGATGTGCTCGACCGCGGCCGAGGCACCCATCTCCCGGAACGCCTGCTGGCTCAACGACACACGATCGGGCACGTCCAGCCCGGCGCGGGCGTACAGCCCCTGCGCGATGGGCTTGTTCCACGCCAACGACGACGCGAGCACGTCGGGTCCGGTGTAGGGCAGGCCGATCAGGTCAAGCAACGACTGCACGGTCCCGTCCTCGCCGGCGGCGCCGTGCAAGGCCAGGAAGGCGACGTCGAACCCGTCGGTCTCCAGCGTCGGGACCAGCTGGGCGTCGACGTCCAGCCGGGTCACCTGCAGGCCCCGTTCGTGCAGCGCGTCGGCGACGCGGCGTCCCGACCGCAGGCTGACCTCGCGTTCGAGCGAGATCCCGCCGGACAGCACGGCGACGGACGTCGGCTCGGGCATCGGGGACTCCTGGTCGTCGAGGTGGTGGCGGGCGGACGGTGTCGGCGGTGCGGCGCGTGACGGCGTGCGGGCGGGTCAGCCGCCTCGGCTCCCGGACGAGCCCTCGTGCCGCGTGCGGGCTTGGGGGGCGGTGTCGCCGAACACCGCCTGCACCAGCTCGAGCTCCTCGTGGAGCAGCTCTCCGAGCCGGACCACACCCTCGCTGATGCGGGCCACCTCGGGGTAGCTGAAGCACAGGCGTGCCTGGCTACCGCCGGTGCCATCGGCGTAGAACCCGCGGCCGGGGACGTAGGCCACGCGGTGGTTGACCGCCTTGGCGAGCAGGTCGGAGGTGTCGATGCCGGCCGGAACCGTCAGCCACACGTAGAAGGCGCCGGCCGGCACGGTCCAGGTCACGCCGGCGGGCATCTGTTCGTCGAGCGCCCCCAGCATCACGTCGGCCTTCTCGTGGTAGACCTCCGTGAACCGCTTGATCTGCTCGCGCCAGGGCTGCGAGGTCAGCCAGCGTTCGACGATCATCTGGGTCAGGTTGGACGCGCACAGGTCCGCGGCTTCGCGCAGCAGCACCAGCTTGTCCCGGATCGGTGCGGGCGCAGCGATCCAGCCCGTCCGAAGCCCGGGCGCGATCGTCTTGGAGACGGTGCCGACGTAGATCACCCGGTCGGGGATGAGCTCACGCAGCGACGGGTAGGTCTGGCCGGCGAAGTCCAGCAGGCCGTACGGGTTGTCCTCGACCACCAACAGGTCGTGGGCCTCGGCCAGCTCGGCCAGGCGGTGGCGGCGCTCCACCGACATCGACACGCCGGCCGGGTTCTGGTGGTTGGGGATCGTGTACAGGTAGGTGGCCTGACGGCCCTCGCTGGCGAGGCGGGCCAGCTCGTCCTCCAAGGCGTCGATCCGCATGCCGTCGGCGTCCATCGCGATGTGACGGACCTCGGCCTGGTGGCTGCTCAGCGCACCGATGCCCCCCACGTAGGTCGGGCCCTCCGCCAGCACGACGTCGCCGGGATCGACGAAGCACTTGGCGATCAGCTCCAACGCCTGCTGCCCGCCGACGGTGATGACCAGCTCGTCGGCGTTGCCGGGGACGCCTTCGTGGTGCATCACCTCGACGAGCAGTTCACGCAGGGGCTCGCGGCCCTGGCCGCCGCCGTACTGCAGGGCGGTCGCGCCGTCGTCGCGGATCACCGACGCGACGACCTCCTCCATCACCTCGAGGTCGAGCGCGGAGGTGTCCGGCATCCCCCCAGCGAACGAGACCACCTCCGGACGGGAAGCGACCGCGAACAGCGCGCGGATCTCCGATGCGCGCATGCCCTGCACCCGGTCGGCGTAGCGGGTGAGGTACGGATCGGTGTCGAAGCGCACGCGCGCCTCCAGCAGCACGGGGCCGTCCGGATCGGACCGCCGGCCACCGGGCACCGGGGGGCACCACGGCGGTAGCATCGAGCGTAGCGAGCGCGCCATGGCCGATCGGTGCACGACGACCGGTGGCCGGCACACGACGACCGGCCGGTCCCCACCCGGTGTCGGTCGCGTCCGGCTCGGGTCGCGTCCGCTGGCGCGGGCCGCCCCCGCTCGCCATCGGCAGGAGGGACGACGTGGACGCTGCCCCGGACGTTCGGTCTTCGCAGGACACCGACGCGGACACGGCCTCGCGGCCGGTCGCCCCAGGCGGCTGGAAGCGCGCCCTGATCGGGTTCGCGGTCGGGCTCGCCGCCGGCGCGATCATCGCGCTGGTCCTGCCCCGTGACGACCCGTCGACCCGACCCCGCTGATGTCGCGGCGGATCGCTCCGCTGACCGGTGGCGATGTCGCGCGGCTCCCGGCGTCCTGCCGGAGCTGCCTGTTCTGGGAGCTGGGCATCGCCTGCCAGCCCGCGCGGACCGGCACGCCGCTCGGCGGCATCGAGGTGGAGCCCCGTCCGAACGACCCGGTCGAACGCAAATCCGCCTGGGTCTCCGAACGGGTCCAGGGTGGCACACCACCGGGCCGCCTCGTGGAGGTGGACGGCGAGGTGGTCGCCTACGCCCTGTTCGGTCCGTCCCGGGACTTCGCGCCGAGGGCCACGCTGGTGCCGCACCTCAGCACGGACGCGCTGCTGCTGGCCACGATGTACGTCCGGCCGACGCACCGCGAGCACGGGCTCGGTCGGGTGCTGATCCACGCCGCCGCCAAGGAGGCGATCCGCCTGGGGTTGACCGGGGTGGAGTGCTACGTCGACCGCCGCTGGCGGGAACGGGCCTGCCTGCTGCCGAGCACCTGGCTGCTCCACGAGGGGTTCACGGTCCACCGCGAGCACCCGAGGACCCCGTTGGTGCGGTTGGACGTGCGTCGGTTGGCTCGCTGGTCGGTCCCGCTCGAGCACGCCGTCGACGAGGTACTGGCCCGCCTGCCTCGGCGGGCCCCGAGCCCGGTGCGGGCGGACGCGTCGCCGCACCCTGACCGCACGGCCAGCCTGGCCGACGTCGGCCGCTGAGGACGCGCTACCGTGGTCTCTCGACGTCGAGAGACCACGTCCGGACCGCGCCCGTCCCCCGCGCGCCGGTCCCGGGCTGGTCCGCTCACCATCTCCCCGTCGGACGTGCAGGACCTCGTGGTCCGGATGTCCGCGATGGATCGCTGCATGCGCGCTTACCAGGAGCTGTTCGGCCACCGCGATGCGCGGTGGCCGTTGCTGACGTCCAGCATCGCCCGGCTGACCCCGGGGATGATCCTGTTCGGCATCCTGCTGCTGATGCGCGACGTCGGCTACGGGTACGCGGCGGTCGGGGTCGTCACCGCCGGCCACCAGGTCGGGATCGGCATCGGTTCACCCATCCAAGGCCGTCTGGCTGACCGGTTCGGTCAGATCCGGATCCTGCTGCCCGACGCCGTGCTGTACCTGCTCGGCACGCTGGCGATCGCGTGGCTCGTGCTGGCGGAAGCCGCTCCGGGGGTGCTGTTGGCGGTGACGTTGCTGACCGGCGCGATGTATCCGCCGGTCACCGCGTGCGCGCGGGTGCTGCTGTCGCGGATGTTCCCGACCGGGCAGGTCCGCGAGACCGCCTTCGCGGTGTCGACGATCGCCGTCGAGCTGGGGTTCGTCGTCGGCCCGCTGGCCGCGGCCGGGGTCGCGGTCACCATCGGGCCGATGTGGGGTGTGATCATCGCGGGGCTGGCGTCCGCGGTCGGGGCGGCCAGCTACAGCGCGACGGGCGCGGCCCGGGCGATGCCGCGACGCGAGGTCGGTGGGCGGCGGGTCGGGGCCCTGCGGTCGCCGGGGGTGCGGATCCTCGTGCTCTCGATCGGGTTGATCGCCGTCGCGATCGGTGTGGTGGAGATCGTGGTCCCCGCGGTCGCGGAGACCGCTGGCCGCTCGCCCGCCGTCGGCAGCGTGCTGCTGGCTGCGGTCGCGGCCGGGAGCCTGCTCGGTGGGCTGGTGTACGGCGGCCGGACCTGGCCGGGCACGCTCGTGCAGCGGGTGCGGCTGCTG
This sequence comes from Nitriliruptoraceae bacterium, assembly GCA_007120485.1. Classification (GTDB taxonomy): domain Bacteria; phylum Actinomycetota; class Nitriliruptoria; order Nitriliruptorales; family Nitriliruptoraceae; genus SKTG01. The sequence goes on along the minus strand of SKNP01000085.1, from coordinate 4,613 downwards.
GTGTCGGTGATGGTGCTCGGGCTCCTGCTGATGGCGGTCTCCACGGCCAACCTGGTCGGGTTCGGGATCGCGTTGTTCATCGGCGGTGTCTGCCTCGCGCCGACGATGATCTGCACGTTCCAGCTGCTCGATGACAACGCGATCCGGGGGACCCAGGTCGAAGCGCAGTCGTGGCTGCAGACCTCGGTGGTCTTCGGCATCGCGGCGGGGACGGCCGCGTCCGGCGCGGTGGTCGACCTGAGCGGGCCGGGGTGGTCGTTCGCGGCCGGCGCGCTCGCGGTCGCCTTCGGTGCCGCGGTCGTCAACCTGCGGTGGCGCACGGTCGTCCCGGACGCGGCGGCGGCGCCGGCGCCGGGATCCGTGGAGCAACGCACGGACCCGGTGTCAGGTTCGCTCCACACGTCCTAGGGCGACCCGGCTACGCCGGGATCCGTGGAGCGATGGGGGCGCTGGGTGTCGGGTTCGCTCCACACGTGCGGGGGCGACCCGGCTGCGTCGGGATCCGTGGAGCGATGCGGGCGCTGGGTGTCGGGTTCGCTCCACACGTCCCGCACCGTCCGGTCGACCGCGCGCCGACGGCGCCCTCGCGTCAGGCCGCGATGCGCTCCCCGACCAGGAACCGGGTCAGTGCGCTGGCCAGGGCGGCGGCGATGCGCTGCTGCACCTGCGGGTCGCACAGCTCCCGGCCCTCCTCGGGATGGGTGAGGAACCCGGGCTCGACCAGGGCGGCGGGCGCCCGCGAAGCTCGCAGGATCGTCCGCGTCGCCGCGTGCGTGCGGCAGTTGGCCGTCCCCGTGGCCTCGAGCACGCCGTCCAGGGCCAGTTCGGCGAGCCAGCGGCCGCGGTCGGAGATCTGTGCGTCCGTGCCGAAGTAGGTGGCCGCGGCACCGCGGGCGTTGGGTGAGCGGTCCGCGTTGGCGTGGATCGACAGGATCACCTCGACGTCCTCGCGGTTGGCCTGCGTGGCCCGCTCCTCGGAGGTGGGCGTGGTGCGGGGGCCGCGGCTGAGGATCACGTGGGCACCGAGCGCGGCGAGCCGGCCTTCGACCGCGGTCGCCAGCCGCCAGGTCACCTCGTGTTCGGGGGTGCCGTCCGGGGCGACCACCCCGGGATCGTCGACCCCTCGGGCGGGATCGACCATCAGCCGGGCACCCGCGACGGACTCGCGCAAGGGCCGGCGCAGGGATTCGCGCTCGCGCACGGCCGCCGCGGAGGCCTCCTGGTGCTGGCGGTGGAAGCGCAGCAGCACGTCGATCGTGGCGGGTCCGGCCAGGCCGTCGACGGCCAGCCCGGCGTTGAGCTGGAACTCGCGCACCGCGTCGAAGGTCTGCGGCCCGTACAGCCCGTCGTCGTAGCCGGCGTCGAACCCGAGCCGGTTCAGTCGTCGCTGCAGGTCGCGGACGTCGTCGCCATGCAGCAAGGGCCGGGTGACGTACAGCATCCGGTCACCGAGCCGGAAGGACGCCCCGAGCAGCTCGCGCCAGGTCTCGTCCCCGACGATCCCGTCGGCCTGCAGCCCGCGGCGCTGCTGGAAGGTGCGGACCGCCGCCTCCGTGCGCCGGTCGAAGACGCCCGGATCGTCGTCGCAGGGTAGGTCGAACTGCCCGAGGCGACGTTGGATGTCGCCGACCTCGGGACCGACCTGACCGAGCTTGATCGCTTCCACGCCGAGCGAGGGTAGGCGCCGATCGCGCGAGGGTGATCCCCGTCCGCGGATCCGTCAGCTGGAGGGGGCGGTGCCGGCCGGCGCGACCGACCGGACGAACCGGTCCCCGTCCGCCGTGAACCCCATGCGTTCGAGGTAGCGGCGATGCTCCTTGGTCGCGGCCGTCGCTTCCACGGACGTGATCCCGTGGCGGTCGAAGTTGTCGACGTCCTCGAAGAACGCGCTGCCGGCGCGAAGGTCGCGGTGCGACGGCGTGACGTAGTCCACCTCGATCCGCGCGTGGCCGTCCTCGGGCGGCGTGGCCAGCACGACCCCGACCGGCACCGCGTCGCGGAGCACGAACCAGCCGAGGTGGTCGTCACGGACGCCGGTGACCTCCGGCTGGAACCGTCGGATGTCGTCGAGGTGGTGCTCGACGAACCGTTGGAGCAGCGCGGAGCTGGGAACGACGGGGACGGCCTCGAAGATGCCGCTCGAACGTGCGCGCGCCAACCGGACGAGGTGGTAGAGGTCGATGATGACGATCGCGCCGTTGGTGAGCGCGACCGGCAGGGAACCGATCAGCAGCCCGTAGGCGGTGAAGACGATCGCCCCGACCAGGTTGATGACCCGCAGCTTCAGCACTGACGCCATCAGCAGGCTGATCACGATCAGCAGCGAGGCGATGTAGCCGATGAGCTCGTACAGCGTGGCGGTCTCCACGGGTGCCTCCATGCGTCGACGCCCCGAGCGGGGGCTCAGGGCGTCGGGTCTCGCTGCGCGGTGGTCAGCGCACGAGCGGGGTCGTCAGCTCACGTAGTCGGAGAGGTCGTTGAGCAGTTGCGCCTTGCCCTTGGCACCGACGATGCGCTTGTCCGGCTGGCCACCCTTGAACACCAGCAGCGTCGGGATCGACATGATGCCGTACTCACGGGCGGTGTTGGGGTTCTCGTCGACGTTGAGCTTGACGACCTTCAGGTCGTCGGCCTTCTCCGAGGCGATCTCGTCGACGATGGGTGAGACCATCTTGCAGGGTCCGCACCACTCGGCCCAGAAGTCGACGAGCACGGGCTTGTCGGCCTCTAGGACCTCGGTGGCCCAGTCGGCATCGTTCACGGGGGTCGCGGACATCGGGTGGTCCTCCATGGGTCGCGGATCGCACGCGGGGCGCGTGCGGGGTCGGTGCGAGGTCGTTTCGGGGTCGTTGGCGCGGTCGTGGCACGGCGGTCGCGACGCGGGTCGCGCACGCGCGACCGTGCGGTCGAGAGGCTAGAGCTCCACCGTCTCCGGCTCGCCCTCCGGTTCGCGGGCCGTCCGTCCCCCGCCGCCGGCGAGCCAACGCTCGGCGTCGATGGCGGCCCGGCAACCGGTCCCGGCGGCCGTGACGGCCTGACGGTAGATGTGGTCCATGACGTCACCGGAGGCGAACACGCCCTCGACGTTGGTCGCGGTCGAGGGCTCGTCGACGATGAGGTAGCCCTCGTCGTCGGTGTCGAGCTGGTCCTCGAACAGCCACGTGTTGGGGATGTGGCCGATCGCGAGGAACACCCCGTCGGTCTCCAGCTCGCGGGTCTGGCCGTCGGTCGTGTCGCGGAGGGTGACGCTGGTGACGACGCCGTCCGTGCCGTGGATCGCATCGATCGTCGCGTTGAACACGAACTCGATCGCGTCGTTCTTGAACGCACGTTCCTGCATGATGGCGGAGGCGCGCAGCTCCTCGCGGCGGTGGACCACGGTGACCTTGGAGGCGAACTTGGTCAGGAACGTGGCCTCCTCCATCGCCGAGTCGCCCCCGCCGACCACGACGACGTGCTTGTCGCGGAAGAAGAAGCCGTCGCACGTGGCGCAGGCGGAGACACCACCGCCCCACAGCTCGTCCTCGCCGGGGACCTCCAGCCGGCGTGGCTTGGCGCCGGTGGCGATGATCAGCGAGCGTGTCGTGATCGTCGTGCCCGAAGCGGTGTCCAGCCGGATCGGCTGCACGGAGAGGTCGGCCGCGGTGATGTCCTCGGTGACGAACGACGTCCCGAACCGTTCCGCCTGCTGGCGCATCTGCTGGATCAGCTCCGGTCCGACGATGCCGTCGGGGAAGCCGGGGTAGTTCTCCACATCCGTGGTCAACGTCAGCTGGCCACCGGTGGGGCCGCCGTCGACGACGCCCTCGACCAGGAGCGGTTCGAGGTTGGCGCGCGCGGCGTAGATCGCGGCGGTCAGGCCCGCCGGTCCCGACCCGATGATGACGACATCATGGATCCGACCCGCCGGATCGACCGCAGGCTGGTCGGTGTCCACCGGGTCGGTGTCCACGGAGACGAACGACGACATGCTGGCTCCTCGAGCTGCTGCGATGGGCCCCGGAGCGGGGCCGGTGATGGGTCCATGGCCGGATCGGCCTCTCGGCGAACCTAACGGAGGCGTCGGCGCCGGTATTCCTCGGTGCGCCCCCGGCGCCGTCGACGCCTACCCTGTCACACATGAGCACCTCTCCCACCTGCGCCCGCCATCCGGACGTCGAGACCCGCCTGTCGTGCTCGTCGTGCGGGACCCCGATCTGTCCGGACTGCGGCCGGGAGGCGGCGGTCGGTTTCAAGTGTCCCGACTGCTCGGCCCACGAGGAGGCCACGACCTCCGGGCGCTCGAGCGGTTCTCGCACGTCGTTCTCGTTGCCGGGCGCGGGCCGCTCACGTCCCCCGTCGAGCGGTAGCCAGGAGCTCTCGGCCGGTGTGGCGGTGCGGGCCGTCCTGGTCGGGATCGCGGCGTCGGTCGTCGGTGGGGTGATCCTCTGGCCGGTCCTCCAGGAGGGCATGTTCTTCCTGCTGTCGGCCGGCGTGATCGGCTGGGGCGTGGCCAGGTCGGTGTACTGGGCGACCGAGGAGCGCAACTCCCCGGCGATCCGGGCCGGGGCACTGGCCCTCGCCGGGTTCGCCGTCGCGGTCGCGATGGGCCTGGCCGGGGTGGGCACCGGACG
>SKNP01000133.1 GCA_007120485.1 Nitriliruptoraceae bacterium | reverse complement strand
GGGCTGCTGTCCGGACATGGTCACTCCTCTTGCCGTCAGGGCGTCTCGAAGGGCGCAGCACCACCGTGACAGCTCGGGCGTCACGGTGAACCCGCCCCAGCCCCCGCAACCGGACGACCGTCCGGACGTGCGGGGCCGTCCCCTGGCCGACCGGCGGTGTCCCCACGCAGCCCGGGTGCCGCAGCCTCATCGGTAGCCTGAAGGGACCGCGATGGCGTCGACGCCATCGCGGTCGATCGTCGGCGCAGCCGCGCGGGCGGAGCACACAGCGAGGCGGATCATGGGGCGGTGCGATCCCGGGTTGCGGAGCGATCGGTTCCTGGAGGTCCGGGAAGAGGACACCGCCCTCGCGGTGGGCTCCGGCGATGTCCCGGTGCTGGCCACCCCCACGCTCCTGGCACTGGCCGAGCGCTGCTGCGTCGAAGCGATCGCCGACGACCTCCCCGAGGACCAGACGTCCGTGGGAACGTGGGCCGAGGTCGAGCACCTCACCCCGACCCCCGTCGGGCGCACCGTGTGCGCGCACGCGACGCTGATCGGACACCACGGACGGCGGCTCGAGTTCAAGATCAGCGTCGAGCAGGACGGTGAGCCGGTCGCACGGATCAGCCACCGTCGGGTGCTGGTCAACCGGGGCCGCTTCCTCGAGAAGGTCGGAGCTGATCAGGCACCGTAGGCCGCCGCGGACTCGCGACGGAAGTCCCGGTCGAGCAGGACGTTGACCAGGGCGGGCACGCCGGCCTCAGCGGCACGATCCAACGCCGGCCGGATGTCCTCCGGCCGCTCGACCCGTTCGCCGTAGCCGCCGAGCGCCTCGACCATCCGCTCGTAGCCGGTGTCCTGGGCCAGGTCCTGCGCGAGCATGCCCTCGGCGCCGTACACCCGCTCGTGGAACGCCTTCATCTCGCCCCACGCACCGTCGTTGCCGACGACCCCGACGAACGGCAGGTCCTGGCGGACGGCCGACTCGAACTCCATACCGTTGAACCCGAACGATCCGTCCCCGTAGACCACCAGCACCTGCTTGTCCGGGTGCACGTGCTTGGCGGCCATCGCGAACGGGGCGCCGACCCCCAGGCAACCGAACGGCCCTGGGTCCATCCAGTGTCCGGGTCGGTCGACCCGGACCTGTCCGGCGGTGTGGGCGACGATGTCCCCACCGTCGCCGATCACGATCGCGTCGGGGTCCACCCACCGCGCGACCTCACGAGCGAACCGCAACGGGTGCACCGGACTCGCCTCCGATGTCGCGGCCTCCGCACGGGCCTGCCCACGCTGCTGTTCGTCGTCGCGGAGCCCGGTCAGCCAGTTCGTGGCCTCGCGTCGCCCGAACTTGCCCTCGTGGTCCAGCAGTGCCCGGAGGAACGCGCGCACGTCGCTGACCACCCCGTGAGCGACCGGCCGGTTGTGACCGACCCGGTCCGCCTGCGGGTCGACGTGGACCACCTGGACGTCATCGTGGTAGGCCGGCGGCCGGCCGAACCCGAGCCGGAAGTCGAAGTCGATGCCCAACGCGATGATCACGTCGGCCTGTCGCAACGCCTGCTTGCGGGTCAGCCCAAGCAGGTGCGGGTGGGTGGACGGGAGGATGCCTCGTGACATGCCGTTGACGTACACGGGGACCTGCGCGGTGGTCGCGAGCTGGTCGAGCTCCTCCCACGCCTGCGCCCAGTAGGTACCCGAGCCCGACAGGACCACCGGCCGCTCGGCGGACGCCAGCAGCTCGGCCACCTCGGCGACCACCTCCGGATCCGCGCCAGCGTCCGCCGTGAACCGGTGGCCGATCGCCGGCACGACCTGATCGGTGTCGACCGGGGTCATCAACACGTCCATCGGCAGGTCGACGTACGCCGGCCCCATCCGCGGCGACGCCGCGGACCGGAACGCGTAGCCCAGCACCTCGCGCATCCGCCGGGTCTCCTGCACGGCCTCAGCGCGCTTGGTCACCGGTCGCAGCAGCTCGACCTGCGGTGCGTCCTGCAACGACCCCATCCCGGCCAGGCTGACCGGGTTGCTACCGCCGAGCAGCACCATCGGCGAGTTCGCGTAGAAGGCGTTGGTCACCCCGGTGATGGCATCGGTGACACCCGGGCCCGCGGTGACCGCGGCGACCCCCGGCCGGAAGGTCAACCGGCCGTAGGCGTCCGCTGCGTGGGCGGCGGCCTGCTCGTGCCGCACGTCGATCACGCGGATCCCGCGGTCCTTGCACCCGTCGTAGATCGCGCTGATGTGCCCACCGGTGAGGGTGAACAGCGCGTCCACGCCCTCGTCGACGAGGTGGTCGGCGATCAGCCGACCCCCGTGGTGCTGCTCGGACATCGACGGCTCCCACCGCTCGGCTCCCACCGGCCAGGCTAACGCGTGCCGGGCGTCCGCACCCGGGTCACACGACCGCCGCGGCGGCGGTCTCCGGGGCGGGGATCGCCGGACCCGGCCGGACCGGTACCGCCGGATCCGGGCCGGTTGGGCTCGCCGGCGACCGACGGCCGGGACCGCAAGCACGGTCAGGCGCGGTCGTGACCGACCGTCGATACTGGCCGCATGCCGCT
>SKNP01000041.1 GCA_007120485.1 Nitriliruptoraceae bacterium | reverse complement strand
GGCAGCGTGCCGCTGGTGCTCGGCCTGTCGCTGGTCGGGGTGACGGTCGTCGCCTACCGGCTGGCCCGCGCCGAGACCCGGTAGCACCCTGCCGACGGGCGAGGGCCAACGTCGAGCCCGCAGCCGTCGCCCTTGTCGGGTCCACGCCGCCCGACCTGCGACCACTCACCGCAACCCGCCGCCCACCACCCGTTGCCCGCGTCGTGCGGGTCTTGGTCGAACGTTCGTTTCGGTGGCGAAGCCCGCCTGCCTCACCTAACGTTCCCCCTGACACGACGGCCCCGGCGGTCGCCGCACGGATGAGAGCGTCGCGGCACGTCTCGATTCATGGGGAGTCGGAGCATGGGGATCCCGACCCAACCCGACGCACGAGACGACCCTGGGCCGCGCGAACGCGCGGTCGCGCCGGTGGCCTGACGACGGAAGGGCGCACGCATGTCAACGTTGGAAAAGGCTCGGGAACACATCCACCCGGTGGTGTTCCCGATCTCCGCGATCGTCATCATCGGGTTCGTGCTCTGGGGTTCGTTCGCGAGCGACCAGGCGGAGGAGATCCTCGGTGAGGTCCAGGGCTGGATCACCGAGACGTTCGGCTGGCTGTTCATCGCCGCCGTCGCCGCGTTCATCCTGTTCCTGCTCTACCTGGTGCTCGGCCAGTACGCCAAGGTCCGCCTGGGCCCGGATGACTCCCGGCCGGACTACAGCTACCTGACCTGGTTCGCGATGCTCTTCAGCGCCGGGATGGGGATCGGGCTGGTCTTCTGGGGCGTGGCGGAACCGATCTTCCACTTCGTCGATGCACCGCGCGTCGAGGGCGAGAGCGAAGCCGCCGGCGTCGAAGCGATGTTCATCACCTTCCACCACTGGGGTCTGGGTGCCTGGTCGGTGTACGCGGTCCTCGGGTTGTCGCTGGCCTACTTCGGCTTCCGACACGATCTGCCCATGACCGTCCGGTCCGCGCTCTACCCGCTGATCGGGGAGAAGATCCACGGCTTCTGGGGCAACCTGGTCGACATCCTGGCCATCTTCGGGACCATGTTCGGTATCGCCACCTCGCTGGGCCTGGGTGTCGCACAGATCAACGCCGGCCTCAACTCCGCGTTCGACGTCCCGATCGGGACGGGCACCCAGGTCGCCTTGATCGCCATCATCACGCTGGCGGCGACGATCTCGGTCGTCACCGGCATCGACAAGGGCATCCGCCGCCTGTCCGAGCTGAACATCACCCTCGCCGGGTTGCTGATGCTGTTCGTGGCCATCGCGGGTCCGACCCTGCTGCTGCTGGGCGCCTACGTGGAGAACCTCGGCAACTACGTCTACAACTTCGTCGAGTTGATGTTCTGGTCGGGCAGCTACTCCGCGGACGACGCGGGCTTCCTGTCGGCCTGGACCATCTTCTACTGGGCGTGGTGGATCTCCTGGGCACCCTTCGTCGGCATGTTCATCGCGCGCATCTCGCGTGGCCGCACGATCCGGGAGTTCGTCCTCGGCGTCCTGCTCGTGCCGTCGATCGTCTCCTTCGCCTGGTTCACCGTGATGGGCAACACCGGGATCTCGTTCCAGGCCGACGGCACGGCCGACATCTACGGCGCGATGGAGGACGCCGGGTTCGACGAGTCCCTCGCGATGTTCGCGATGCTCGACGCCATGCCGCTGTCGCTGCTGACCACGGTCGCGACGGTCTTCGTGATCACCGTGTTCTTCGTCACCAGCTCCGACTCCGGGTCGTTCGTGATCGACATGATCGCCTCGGGTGGCAGCCTGCACCCACCGGTCGCCCTGCGCATCTTCTGGGCCATCTCCGAGGGTGCGGTCGCGGCCGTGCTGCTGGTCGCCGGCGGACTCGGGGCGCTCCAGGCCGGCGCGATCGCGACCGGCTTGCCGTTCACCGTCGTGCTGCTCGTCGTGATGGTCGGCCTGTTCAAGGGCCTGCGAAGCGAACGCGACGGCGTGACCCTGCAAGACATCGTGACCGCGCCGATCTTCGAGGGTGAGGGCGAGACCGAGGCTCGGACGCATCAGCCCAAGCCCGCCCCATCGCGTAACCCGGACGATGACACGAGCGGTCAGGCCTGACGGCCGAGGAGGTCAGCACCATGGCGGAAGAAACGGCAGAGAAGATGAACCGGATCCTGGCGGGGACCGACGCCTCCGACTCCTCGGTGGAAGCGCTGCGACGCGCCGCGGAGGAGGCCCGGATGCGCGGGGCCACGCTGGAGATCGTTCACGTGTTCGCGCCACCGGAACAGGTGACGGCGTTCCCGGTCCCACCGGAACACGGCAAGGACAAGAAGGAGGACCTCGAAGAGGTACGCCAGCGCTTCACCGATCAGTTGGGCCAGTGGCTCGACGAGATCGACGTCGACCTGTCCGACCTGAAGGTCGAGTGGTCGGTCATCGCCGACCGGCGGCCCTCCCGGGCGCTGGTCGAGCGGTCACGTGATGCGGACCTGGTCGTGGTCGGCTCCCGAGGCCGAGGCGGGTTCGGCGGCCTCAAGCTCGGGTCGGTCAGCGAGCAGGTGACCCGGCACGCCAAGTCGCCGGTGTTGGTGATCCGACCG
>SKNP01000224.1 GCA_007120485.1 Nitriliruptoraceae bacterium | reverse complement strand
TGGGCTTCGAGCGCAGCCACCGCATCGTCGACCGGATCGAGATCCCCGGCGCGCACACCGAGATCCGCCAGGAGCTGGAGCATGTTGGGCAGGTAGTCCGCGCTCTGGTGGCCCGGAGCGCCGGGCCCGTCACCCCAACGAGGCAGACGGGCGACGAGGTCTCGGACGGTGGCGCTGGTCACGGCTGCGCGGCGTGCAGCCGCGAGAGCCTCGTCATCGACCCGATGTGCTGCCAGCCCGTGGAACGCGATCCAGCGCGCTGGCTCCTCGTCCGACGACTCCAGCCACGGGCGCGGGTCGACGCCCCACATCTCGACCCAGGGACCCGAGGAAGCCATACGGTCATCGTTCAGCCCGTTCCTCGGGAGGGGTAGAGGCCGACGGCCCATGCCGGTGATGCTGCGCGCCGAGCTGAACGTGACGCATCCTCGCGTCCGGGACCGATGACCTCCGGCAGGTCGTCAGGTCTGACCTGGCATGAACCGCGGAGCGACGCGAAGGACGCACGATGGCCGACACACCCGACGTTCGTCCGGTGGGGGATCTCCCCGATGCGATCGGCAAGACCGCCGCCCGGGAACTGTCCATCCGCGGCATCACCACCCTCCAGCAGGTCGCCGACCACTCGAGGAAGGAACTGCTGGCCATCCACGGCGTCGGCCCCAAGGCGATCGCCATCCTCGGTGACGCACTGACGGCCAAGGGCCTCGACCACCGGGATCCTGGGTGAACCGGCGTGGCTTCGATCCGGCTCGTCGGATCGGACGGAGGTGCGGATGTCGAGAACCCGGCGTCGGCTCCGTCCCCAGGAGGAGCGTGACGACCACGTCGCGCCGCACAGCGAGAGGACGCGTCATGGCGAAGTACCTGTTACTGAAGCACTACCGAGGGGCTCCGGCTGCGGTGAACGATGCGCCGATGGATCAGTGGACCCCCGAGGAGGTCAGCGACCACATCCGGTTCATGGACGACTTCGCAGCCCGACTCGAAGAGACGGGTGAGTTCGTCGCCGGTCAGGCGCTCGCCCCCGAAGGCCTGTGGGTCCGCTACGACGGGGAGGGCCGGCCGCCGGTGACCGACGGGCCGTTCGCGGAGACCAAGGACCTGATCGCCGGCTGGATGATCGTCGACGTCGAGGACGAGGCGCGGGCGATCGAACTTGCCGGCGAGCTGTCCGCCGCTCCGGGCGCCGGAGGTGAACCGATCCATGAGTGGCTCGAGGTCCGTCCGTTCCTCGAGGCGCCCCCAACCGCGGTCGAGTGAGCCGAAGGTGAGCGATCATCTCGACGAGGTGTTCGTGCGGGGTCTGGTCCCGCAGGTGGTCGGTGTCCTCGTCCGTCGCGGAGCGGACTTCGCGGCGGCCGAGGACGCGGTCCAGGACGCGCTGGTCGCGGCGCTCGGCACGTGGCCGAGCGATCCGCCGCGCGACCCGAAAGCCTGGCTGATCACCTCCGCGTGGCGCAGGTTCCTGGATGCCACGCGATCGGCTGCGGCGCGCAGCACGCGCGAGGGGCGTGCCGGCGCCGAACCCGCGGCCGGGTACGTGCCGTCTCACGACGACACCCTCGAGCTGTACCTGCGCTGTGCCCACCCCTCGCTCACGCCGGCGTCGGCGGTGGCGTTGACCTTGCGGGCCGTCGGTGGGCTCACGACCCGTCAGATCGCCGAGGCCTACCTGGTGCCCGAGGCCACGATGGCGCAGCGCATCAGCCGCGCCAAGCGGACGGTCGGTGGCGTGTCACTGGACGAACCCGGCTCGCTGGGCACGGTGCTCCGTGTCCTCTACCTCGTCTTCAACGAGGGGTACTCCGGCGACGTCGACCTGTCCGCGGAGGCGATCCGCCTGGCCCGGCGACTGCACGCGGCGACCGGCCACGAGGAGGCGGCCGGGCTGCTTGCGCTGATGCTGCTGCACCATGCCCGCCGGCCGGCCCGCACCCGGCCGGACGGCAGCTTGGTGCCGCTGGCCGTGCAGGACCGGTCGAGGTGGCGGACCGACCTCATCGCCGAGGGCGTCACGATCCTGCAGTCGGCGCTCGCCCGTGACCGGCTCGGTGAGTACCAGGCGCAAGCCGCGATCGCCGCCCTGCACGGCGACGCGCGGAGCACCGACGAGACCGACTGGGTGCAGGTGGTGGAGTGGTACGACGAGCTCATCGCGCTCAGCGACTCCGACCTTCACCGGCTGAACCGTGCGGTCGCGCTCGGTGAGGCGGACGGCGCCCGGGCGGGTCTGGCCGCCCTGGAGCCGCTGGATCCACAGTTGCCGCGCTACGCCGCCGTCGCGGCCCACCTCCACGAGAAGGACGGTGACCTCGCGCTCGCGGCGGACCTCTACGTCGAGGCAGCACGTCAGGCCCGCAATCTGCCCGAGCGCGACCACCTCATCCGCGAGGCAGCCCGGCTCAGGACGTGACAGGCTGAGAGCCGCTGCGGCGGTCGCGATGATCCTCCCAGCGAACCGAAGGAGGACGCACCATGACCAACGACATCCACGCAGAGCGGCGAGACCCCGAACAGCCGCAAGGTGCCTTCGATCTCCTCGAGGCTGCCCACGAGTTGCTCGA
>SKNP01000383.1 GCA_007120485.1 Nitriliruptoraceae bacterium | reverse complement strand
AGCGGGTCGCTCGCGGCCCGCGCGACGCTCAAGAGGTTGGCGGATCCCGACGGCGAGGTGGAGACGGCCGTGGCCACCGCGGTCGAAGCCCTCTACGACGCCGCGGAGGAAGACAGCGCGACCGGCGGCCCCGACCTCATCCGTCGGGTCTACCCGATCGTCGCGGTGATCGATGGCGACGGCTACCGCGAACTGGCCAGCGACGAGGTGGCGGCGCACGTCGAAGCCGTCGTGGCGTCCCGGCAACGATGACCCGCAGCCCTTAGCGCGGTCCCGGTCGCTGGTGGCCAAGCACCGCCGGCCACCACGCAGCACCCACAGGAGCCAGCATGTCGGCCAACTTCTACGTCGCTCCCGAACAGCTGATGAAGGACCGGGCGGAGTACGCCCGCAAGGGGATCGCTCGCGGTCGTGCGCTCGTCGCGGTCGAGTACGCCCAGGGGGTCGTCTTCGCCAGCGAGAACCCGTCGGGTTCGCTGCACAAGACCTCCGAGATCTACGACCGCATCGGGTTCGCCGCGGTGGGTCGCTACAACGAGTTCGAGTCGCTGCGCGTCGCTGGGATCCGGCTGGCCGACGTCAAGGGCTACCAGTACGCCCGGGAGGACGTCAGCGCCAAGCCGCTGGCCAACGCCTACTCGCAGGCGCTCGGCGCGAGCTTCATGGGCGACTCCAAGCCGTTCGAGGTGGAACTGCTGATCGCGCAGGTCGGCGGTGACGGTCACCGCCCGGAGGGCGAGGAGGGAGCTGAGGGACCGGGGCTCGAGCTCTACCACATCCTCTACGACGGCTCGATCGTCGACGAGCAGCGGTTCGTGGCCATCGGAGGCGACACCGACCCGCTCACCCGCGCGCTCGAGCAGCGGTGGGAGCCCGGTCTGACCCGCGACGGCGCGGTGCACGTCGCGATCGCGGCGCTGTCTCAGACCGCCGGCCGCGAGCTCGCACCGGACGTGCTGGAGGTCTCCGGACTGGACGCCACCCGCCCGCGTCGGCGGTTCTTCCGGCTCCGTGGCGACGACCTGGCGAGCGCGATCGCGGGCTGACACGGCCGATCGCGGGCTGACACGGCCGATCGCGGGCTGACACGGCCTTTCGACGCTTCCCCCGCGGCGACGACGTACGCTGCGTTCCGGCTCCGGGTCGATCCGGCCCGATCGACGGCCTCGAGGTGCGCGTGCGTCGCAGGATCTTCGGCATCGAGAACGAGTACGGCGTCACCTGCACGTTCGAAGGGCAGCGACGGCTCAGCCCTGACGAGGTGGCCCGCTACCTGTTCCGCCGCGTGGTGTCGTGGGGTCGCTCCTCCAACGTCTTCCTGGAGAACGGGGCCCGCCTCTACCTCGACGTCGGCTCCCACCCCGAGTACGCCACGCCGGAGTGCGACTCACCCCACCAGGTCATCGTCCACGACCGGGCCGGCGAGCGCATCGTCGAGGACCTGGTCCTGGCCGCGGAACAGCGGCTGGCCGAGGAGGGGATCTCGGGGCGGATCAGCCTGTTCAAGAACAACACGGACTCGGCCGGCAACTCCTACGGATGCCACGAGAACTACCTGGTCGCGCGGGTGGGGGAGTTCCAGCGGCTCGCGGAGGCGTTGATCCCGTTCCTGGTGACGCGACAGGTGTTCGCCGGCGCCGGCAAGGTCCTGCAGACCCCGCGCGGAGCCATCTTCTCGTTGGCGCAGCGCGCGGAGCACATCTGGGAAGGGGTGTCTTCGGCGACGACGCGGTCGCGCCCCATCATCAACACCCGGGACGAGCCTCACGCCGACGCGGAGCGCTTCCGGCGTCTGCACGTGATCGTCGGCGACTCGAACATGAGCGAGTACACCTCCTGGCTGAAGGTCAGCACGTGCGACCTGGTGCTGCGCATGCTCGAGGAACAGGCCGTGATGCGCGACCTGACCCTCGACAACCCGATCCGGGCGATCCGCGAGATCAGCCACGATCTGACCGGGACGCGCCGGATCCGGTTGGCCAGCGGCCGCGAGATGAGCGCGTTGGAGATCCAGCAGGCCTACCTCGAGCGCGTCGAGCGGTTCGTCGAAGGCACCCACGAAGCCGATGACGAAGCCAAGCGCGTCGTCGCGGAGTGGCGGCACGTGCTCGAACACCTCGTGGACGATCCGATGGCGCTCGATCGGCAGCTCGACTGGGTGGCCAAGTACCGGATGATCGATGCCTACCGGGCCAAGCACGAACTGCCGCTCGGACACCCGCGGGTGCAACTGCTCGACCTCGCCTACCACGACGTCGTGCGCGAGCGCGGGCTGTACCACCTGCTCGTCCGTCAGGGCCGGATGCAGCGGTTGCTGGACGATGACGACATCGAGCGGGCGATGGTGGAACCCCCGGCCGACACCCGTGCGGCCCTACGTGGTCGGTTCATCCAGGCGGCGAAGGCCAACCGTCGCGACTACACGGTCGACTGGGTGCACCTCAAGCTCAACGACCAGGCCCAACGCACGGTCCTGTGCAAGGATCCGTTCCGTTCGGAGGACGAGCGTGTCGACCGGCTGATCGACGCGATGTGACCCCACCGCCCGTCACCGCGGGCGGCGAGCGGT
>SKNP01000111.1 GCA_007120485.1 Nitriliruptoraceae bacterium | reverse complement strand
GCCGAGAAGACCGCCGGCGACCCGGTCTTCGCGGGGACCATCGCACGCAGCGGGTTCCTCCAGGTCGAGACCACCGGCGTCGGTGCCGACACGACGCTGGCGCGGATCATCCACCGGGTGGAACAGGCGCAGGACGCCAAGGCCCGCACCCAGCGGTTCATGGACCGGTTCGCCTCGAGGTACACGCCGGCGATCATGGTCATCGCGCTGCTGGTCGGGCTGATCACGGGCGACGTCGTCCTCGCCCTGACGCTGCTGGTGATCGCCTGCCCGGGTGCCCTGGTCATCTCCATCCCGGTCTCGATCGTCGCGGGGATCGGCCGAGCCGCCAAGGACGGCATCCTGATCAAGGGCGGCGAGTTCCTGGAGACCTCGGCGACGATCTCCGCGGTCGCCGTCGACAAGACGGGCACGCTCACCCGCGGCCGACCCCGCGTCACCGACGTGGTCGTGCTGGCCCCCGACGCGGATCGTGCACGGGTGTTGGGTGCCGCGGCCCGGGCTGAGGCCGGCTCCGACCACCCGCTGGCTCGTCCGATCGTCGACGCGGCGGCCGCGGAGGGTCTCGACGTGACCGGGCTGCCCGAGGTGACCGAACCGGTGCCGGGCAAGGGGATCGTCGCGAACGTCGGCGGTGAACGCATCCTCGTCGGCAACGCGGCGTTGCTCGCCTCCGAAGGCATCACCGACCGGGTTGGGGCTGCCGACCGTGCCGCGCAACTGGCTGCCGCCGGCCGCACCGCCATGATCGTCGCGGCCGACGGCGCCGTGCTCGGGCTGATCGCGGTGGCCGACGAGGTACGACCGGGCGCCGCCGAGATGGTCGCCGACCTGCACCGCAGCGGCGTGGACACGGTCGTGATGTTGACGGGCGACGCCGGCACGGTCGCCGACGCGATCGGCCGTGCCACCGGCGTCGACGAGGTGCACGCCGAACTGCTGCCCGAGGACAAGCTCGAGGCCGTGGCCGACCTCCAGCGCCGCGGTCACACCGTCGCGATGGTCGGCGACGGCGTCAACGATGCCCCGGCGCTGGCCACCGCCGACATCGGTGTGGCGATGGGTGCTGCCGGATCCGCGGTCGCGGTGGAGACCGCCGACATCGCCCTGATGGCCGACGACCTGAGCAAGCTCCCAGCGGCGATCGACCTCGCCCGTCGGACCGCCCGCAACATGCACCAGAACATCACGATCGCGCTGGTGACCGTCGGCGCCCTGCTGCTCGGCGTGCTGTTCGGTGGGGTGACGATGAGCATCGGGATGCTGGTGCACGAAGCGTCGGTGCTGACCGTCATCGCCAACGCCATGCGGCTGCTGCGACGCCCCCGTCGCGGGTCGGGGACGTCCACAGCCGGGCCGCTTGCACCCACCTCCGTCGACGCGCCGGTCCCGGCCGCTACCGCCGAGCCGATCCCCAGCCGTCGATGATCGTGCTGAGGTCGCTGGAGCCGGGCTGTGGCGGACGGCCCGGCTCCGGCTCGACCGAGCGCGACAGCCGTGGTGCCGGTGCCGCCTGCACCACCCCGTCGACCTCCTCGAGCGTGCCGCGTTCGGCCAGGTGCGGGTGCGAACGCGCTTCCTCGAACGTCAGGACCGGCGTGACGCACGCATCGGTGCCGGCGAACACCTCTGCCCACTCGTCACGCGGACGGGACACGAACGCGTTCGTGAACGTCTCGCGCAACGCCGGCCACCCGGACGGGTCGTACTGCTCGGGCAGGTCGGCGTCGGCCAGCCCGAGCCCGTCCAGCAGTTGCGCGTAGAAGGGCGGTTCCAGCGCGCCGACGGCCACGTACCGGCCGTCGGCGCACACGTAGGTGTCGTAGAACGGCGCGCCGGAGTCCAGCAGGTTGGCGGCCGGCCGGTCGCTCCACAGCCCCTGGCTGCGCATCCCCCACACCAGCTGCGCGAGGCTCGCGACCCCGTCGACGATCGCGGCGTCGACCTGCTGCCCCCGACCGGACCGCTCACGCTCGTGTAGCGCCGCGAGGATGCCGACGACGAGGTAGAGCGAGCCGCCCCCGTAGTCCCCGACGAGGTTCAGTGGGATGGCGGGGCGCGCGTCATCGGTGCGGATCGCGTGCAACACCCCGGTGATCGACAGGTAGTTGAGGTCGTGCCCGGCCTGCTGGCTCCATGGCCCGTCCGCGCCCCACCCGGTCATCCGGCCGTAGATCAACCGCGGGTTGCGCTCGGCCAGGATCTGCGGGCCCAACCCGAGCCGATCGGTGACCCCGGGACGGAACCCGTCGATCAGCACGTCGGCGTGGTCGAGCATCGCCAGCACCTCGTCGCGTTGGGTCGCCTCGCGCAGGTCGACCGTCACCGACCGGCGGCCACGCAACACCGGGTCCCGGGCCGGATCGGCCACCGCCAGCCCCCCGGCAGGCCGTTCCAGCCGGACCACGTCCGCGCCCAGGTCGGCCAACAGCATGCCCGCGTGCGGCCCCGGGCCGATCCCTCCGAGCTCGACCACGCGGACGTCCGCCAACGGTCCCGCCATCGCTCGCTCCTCGCCTCCCGGGCCGGACCCGACCCCACCGTCCGGCTCGACCACCCGCTTCTATCTATCGCTCGCTAGGCTAGT
>SKNP01000330.1 GCA_007120485.1 Nitriliruptoraceae bacterium | reverse complement strand
GTGACGACGTCACCGACGGGCTGACCCCGGCCCTCGACGACCTGTCCGCGCGGCGCCCCGACGGGGAGTGAGACCCCACGACTCCCGGTGCGGGGCGCGGATCCGCGCTCCGCACCGGTGACCAACCACGGCGGGTGGGGTAGCGGAAGCGCCCCGCCCGATGACACCACCATCGGTCGGGCCCGGTCCGGCCGCCAGGGAGAGGGAGAGGCTGACCATGGCCACGGTGCTGCGCAAGGATGACCAGCCACGGCTGACATCGACGCGTGACGGACGGGACCGCATCGATCTGGTCACCGAGGAGTTGTTCGGCACGACCGGCCTCAAGGCCGACCTGATCACCTACCACCCGGGCGATTCAGCCGCGGCGCATTACCACACCGACTGCGACCACTACTTCTTCGTGCTGCGTGGCGAGGGGACCCTCCACGTCGATGATCGTGAGGAGAAGCTCGCCAGCGGCGACGTGGTCCGGGTCGTGGCCGACGAGGTCCACTGGTTCTCCAACCCGCACGATCAGGAGTTCGAGTTCATCGAGCTCTGGGTCCCGGCACCGTCCAACACCGTGTGGGTCAACGACGGCGACGTCTGTACCTGGGCGCCGGCGGACGCTGCCAGCGAGGGCTAGCCCATCGCCCACGGCAGGACGCGACGACGGAGCAGCGGATGTCGAACACCGTGGACGTGGTCGTCGCCGGCGCCGGCCACAACGGGCTGATCACCGCGGCCTACGCCGCCCGCAGCGGCCGTGAGGTGGTCGTGCTGGACGCGCGGCCCGTCCCCGGTGGCGGCGCGGCCAGCGAGGAGCTGATCCTGCCCGGCTACCGGATGGACTCCTGTTCCACCGGGCACACGCTGATCCTCGGCAACCCGGTCATGGCCGACGACGAGCTGGACCTGGTTGGCGTCCACGGCCTGACCTACGTCGAGCCTGACCCAGTGGCCGTTGCCGCGTTCCCGGACGGCGAGCACCTGACGATGTGGCTCGACCCCGCCGCGACCGAGGCCGAGCTGACCCGGTTCTCGCGTGCGGACGCCCGCGCCTACCGCAAGCTGCTCGAGGACTGGGCCGAGGTCGGCCCGGCCTTCCGTGCGGTCAATCAGACCCCGATCGGTTGGGGTCCGTCGTTGGACGAGCGCTTGGCCGAGCTCGCCAGCGGCGACATCTGGCGCCGGCGCCGGCTGCTCAGCGCCTGGGACGTGGTCCGCGAGGAGTTCGAGAGCCGCCACGTCCAGGCCTTCCTGCTGTGGATGGCCTTCCAGACCTACGTCTCGGTCGATCTCCCCGGTTCCGCGGCGTTGCTGTCCTCGCTGCTGGCGGGCCGCCAGCGCCGCAGCTGGGCGATCCCGCTCGGCGGCAGCGGCCAACTCACCGACGCCCTGGTCGCCGAGGTGGAGCGTTGGGGCGGATCCGTGCTGTGCGAGCGTGAGGTGAGCGAGCTCATCCTGGACGGTGAGCGGTGCGTCGGCGTGGCGACCACCACCGGCGAGCGGTACCTGGCACGTGAAGCCGTGGTCTCCTCGATCCACGTCAAGCACCTCGTGGACATGGTGCCCGAGGGCACCTGGCCATCAGCCTTCCGCTACGGCATCGACAGCTTCGATCCCGGCCTGCCGATGTTCGCGGTGCACCTGGCCACGACCCGGCCACCGCGGCTGCGCGACGGACCCGACCCGGGCATCGCGGTCTCCTCCGGGGTGGTCCAGTGGCCGGAGGACATCGTGGCTGGTCTGCGTCGGGCGCGGGATCGGGCGCCGACCCAGGGCTTCCCGTGGGTCCTGATGGCCACCCCGACGTTGGTCGACGAACGTCGGGCCCCCGAGGGCCATCACACCGTGAAGCTGCTCACCGTCGCGTCACCGACACCGCCGGACGGGCACGCCAACTGGGACGACGCTCGCGACGAGCATGCGCAGCGGCTGATCGCGCTTGCCCGGGAGCGCTACGACGGGCTCGACGACGCGTCGGTCCTCGCGACCCTGCCGCAGAGCCCCTTGGACATCGAGCGCGCCAACGCCCACATGGTCGGGGGTGCCCCGCACGGCGGGGATCGCGGGCCCGCGTTCAGCGGCGACCTGCGTCCCGCCCCCGGCTGGGCGCAGCACCGCATGCCGCTGGATGGGCTGTACCAGACGGGTGGGACCACCCATCCGGGTGGCTCGATCACCGGCGCGCCCGGGCGCAACGCGGCGCAGGTGCTGCTCAGCGACCTCGGCAGCTCGATCGAGGAAGCCGCCGCGGCGACCACCCCGGCCGGCACGACCTGACCCCGGGGCCGTGACCCCGGCCCTCGGGGCCCCAGCTCCCGGCACCGCTACCGGCCCCGGGGAGGTCCGGGTGCGCGGCTCCCGGCACGGGCCAGCCCCCGGGATCCCAGGCCCGGCCAGTCCCGGGGTTGGGTGGAGTTCTCCCCGCCGGGCGGGGTCGATCCCACCCAAGTGGTGTGGGGTCGTGCGGTTGGCGTGGTCGCGGCCTGGAGCGGCGTCGGGTTGGGTGGAGTTGTCCCCGCCCAGCGGGGACAGCTCCACCCACTTCGGTGGTCCGACTCGCGCGGCGGTCCGTTCCGCGCAGCGTCCGACTCGCGCGGCG
>SKNP01000056.1 GCA_007120485.1 Nitriliruptoraceae bacterium | reverse complement strand
TGGTGCTCGGAGCGGGCGAGGGCGAGCAGGTCGTCGGTGAGCAGGCTGACCCGTCGCAACTGCACATGAGCCGCTTCCAACAGCGAGGTCTGGTCCTCGTCGGACATCGCCGCACCTCGTTCCTCCAGCGTGGTGACGACGCTCTCCGCGGTCGCCAGCGGGCTGCGAAGGTCGTGGGCGAGCACGTCCACCAGCTGTCGGCGCCAGCGTTCGCTGCGGGACAGCTCGTCGTGCGCGAGCGCCACCTCCCGCGACAGGAGCAGCGCGAGGGCGGTGATCAAGAGCACCGTGCCGACCCGGAAGATCATCGCAGCGAGGGCGGTCCCCAGGAGGATCTCGGCCGTCGCGATCGCGATCGCGACGATGCCGCCGCTGACGGCAGCACCGAAGCGGCCGGTGCGCAGGGCACCGATGAACGGCGCAACGAGCGCGATCGCCCAGACGTCCGGCGCCGTGCCGGTGTAGCTGATCGCGACGGTGACCAGCACCGCCAGGTCCGCGACCGTGAACACCCGGGCGGCGATCGCGAAGCGTGCCGGATCAGCCAATCGACGATCGGCGACGAGGTAGCCGCCCGTCGTGAGCACGATCGCGACGAGCGCCGCCACGTTGGCGACCTGCCCGACGGCCGGCAGCATGGGCCAGCTCAGCCACAGCAGGAAGCTCGCCCACGGGAGGGCGGCGACCCGAAGCCACGTCGCGACGCGCTCCGCGCGGCGTGCGTCGATCCCCACCATCCTTGGGCTCCAGACCGGTCAGGCCACCGAGCGGTGCGCCGCCGTTCGCCCCCGTGGCTTCCATGCGGCGGGCGAGAACCGACCCGTCGGCCGGACCCGACCCGTCGGCCGGACCCGACCCGTCGGCCGGACCCGACCCACCGCAAGGGTGCGTGCGGTACGAGCGCGCGTTAGCCGTCGACGACCGGGACCCGGCTCATGGCCTCGGCGACACGCTCCTGTGAGTAGTCCAGGTCGCTGAGCTCGCCGGCCAGGTACGCGTCGTAGGCCGCCATGTCGAAGTGGCCGTGGCCGCACAGCGCGGTGAGGATCACCTTCTCCTCGCCGGTCTCCTTGCAGGCCTCCGCCTCGCGGACCGCCGCGGCCAACGCGTGGGTGGGTTCCGGTGCGGGCACGATGCCCTGCGTCCGGGCGAACGTCAGCGCCGCCTCGAAGCATGCGGTCTGATCGATCGCCTCCGCCTCGAACATCCCGAGCTCGTAGAGGTGGCTGATCAGCGGCGACATCCCGTGGTAGCGCAAGCCGCCGGCGTGGATGGGATCCGGGATGAAGTCGTGGCCGAGCGTGTGCATCTTCATCAGCGGGGTCATGCCGGCGACGTCCCCGAAGTCGTAGCGGTACTCGCCCTTGGTCAGCGTCGGGCATGCCGCGGGCTCCACCGCCAGGATGTGGGGGTCGATGCGCCCCGCCAGCTTCTCCCGCAGGAACGGGAAGAACAGCCCGGCGAAGTTCGAGCCGCCACCCGTGCAGCCGACGATCAGATCGGGGGTGTCGCCGACCTTCGCGAGCTGTGCCAGCGCCTCCTCACCGATCACCGTCTGGTGGAGCAGGACGTGGTTGAGGACGCTGCCGAGCGCGTACTTGGTCTCCTCGTCGGCCATCGCCGCCTCGACCGCCTCGGAGATCGCGATCCCCAGCGACCCGGGCGAGTCCGGGTGGTCGGCCAGGACCGCACGGCCCGCTTCGGTCAGCTCCGACGGTGAGGAGTGCACGGTCGCACCCCAGGTCCGCATCATCGATGCGCGGTAGGGCTTCTGGATGAAGGATGCGGCGACCTGCCAGACCTCGCAGCCGAGTCCGAACTGGGCGGCTGCGAACGCGAGCGCGGATCCCCACTGCCCGGCGCCGGTCTCGGTCGTCAGGCGCTGGACCCCTTCGGCGGCGTTGTAGTACGCCTGCGGGACGGCCGTGTTCGGCTTGTGGGATCCCGCCGGCGAGACCCCCTCGTACTTGAAGTAGATGCGCGCCGGGGTGTCCAGTGCCCGCTCCAGTCGGGACGCCCGGTACAGCGGCGATGGACGCCACAGCCGGTAGACGTCGCGGACCTCCTCCGGGATCGGGACGTAGCGCTCGCCCGAGACCTCCTGCTCGATCAACGCCATCGGGAACAGCGGCGCGAGCGCTTCCGGGCCGATCGGTTCGTGGGTCCCTGGGTGCAACGGCGGTGGCGGGGGAGCCGGCAGGTCGGCGACGACGTTGTACCAGTGGGTCGGCAGTTCCGACTCGTCGAGCAGGATCTTGGTCTGATCAGCCACGTCAGGTTCCTCGCTGTCGATCGGTACCGCCGGCCCGCCGCTGCGGGAGCGCGCTGACGGTAGCCAGGGCGGGTCGGTCGACCGAAGTCGGTGGCCCGTCCGGCGGCGTTCGGCAGCGTGGCCGCGCGGAAGGCGTGGCGCACGGCGCGCGGACCGCCCCCAGGTAGCCTGTCGCACGATGGCACCGCGCGTCGGCCTCCTCGGGGGCACCTTCGACCCCCCACATCTCGGACACCTCGTCGTGGCCGAGTGCGCTCGTGTGGAGCTGGGGCTGGACGAGGTCCGGTTGCTGGTCGCCGGTGACCCGTGGATGAAGTCCACCACCTCGCCGCCGGAGCACCGGGTCGGGATGACCGCAGCGGCCGTCGCGGACGACCCGCACCTCGACGTCGACGCCCGCGAGGTCGGCCGGAAGGGACCGACCTACACCGCGGACACCCTCGCGCAGTTCCGCCGCGACGCCCCGGACACCCGCTGGTACTTCGTGCTCGGCGAGGACGCCGCCGAGGGCCTGCCCGCATGGGAACGCGTCGACGAAGCGTTCGCGCTGGCCACGTTCGTGGTCGTCACCCGGCCCGGGCACCGTCCGCCCGACCCGGCCACGCTGCCCGGGCCCATCGAGCACCTCGAGATCCCGCAGTTGGAGGTGTCGTCGACGCAGCTGCGTGAACGGTTCGCGAGCGGCCGCGCGACCCGGTACCTGGTCCCCGTCGCCGTGGACGACTACGTCCGCGCCCACGGGCTCTACGGCAACGGCGATGGCTGAACAGCGCGAGCGGGCATCGAGCCCGGACGCTCCGACGCCGCGCGCCCGGCGGTCCGACGGCGGATCGTCGGGTCGTCGCCAGCAGGCCCGCTTGGAACAGCGCCGGCGGCAGCGGCGTCGCCGCGCGATCGCGATCGGCGCGATCCTGCTGATCGCCGGCGGCGTCGCGATCGCGGTGGCCGGGGTCGGCGACGATCTGGTCGCGTCCGTGCGGTCGGTGTTCGAGGGGCCGGCCGACGACCCACCCGCCGGCTCCGAGCCCGAGGACGCCATCGACCACCTCGACGCCGAGGTACAGCTCACGGCCGCGGTGCTGGTCCTCCCGTCGGTGGACGACCCGGCGGACATCGGGGACGAACCCGGTGCCGGACTGCAGTCGGTGGTCGTGCTCGCCGACGCTGCCGGGACCTCGACGGGCACGATCGCGCTGCTCCCGCCATCGCTCACCGTCGACCTCGGCGAGGACGGGTCGATGACCCTGGCCGAGGCCTACCGCGACCAGGGCAGCCCGATGGTGCTCCGTGCGGCGACGGCGCTGCTCGGCCTGGACCTGGACGGCGGTGCCACGATCACCCCCGCGGGCTGGGAGGCGTTGGGTGGCGAGATCGACGGGATCGAGGTCGACGTGCGGCGGCCCATCGAAGGGGCGACGACCTCCGGGCAGGTGGTCCGCTTCGATGCCGGCGAGCAACGGTTGGAGGGCCGCGAGCTGCGTCGTTACCTGACGCTCGACGTTCCAGGAACGAGCCAGCTCGACGTGCTCCCGCGCACCCAGGTGGTGCTCGATGCGGTGATCGCGGCGGTCGATGGGGATCCGGCGACGTCCGAGCGTGCGCTGGAGGCTGCGGTCGAGCGGTTCGATGGCGACCTGGATCTGCCCGCGTTGCATGCGCTGCTCGGCCGGCTCGCCGCTGACGGGGAGGAGCCACCGACGACCCTGACCGTGCCGGTCCAAGCGACCGGTGGTGAGGACGACCCCGAGGGCTACCGGCTCGACGAGGACCGGGTCATCCCGCTCCTCGACCGGCTGGCCGCCTGGGAGGACGCCACGCAGGCGACCGGTCGGCGGCTGCGGGTCCTCAACGGCAACGGGGTCCCCGGCATCGGACCCCGCATCGGGACACAGCTCGAGGAGGCCGGCTTCCGAGCGCTACTGACGGGCAACGCGGACCGGTTCACCTACGAGCAGACGCGGATCCTGATCCACGGCGACGACGACGAGGTGCGTGCGGCCGCACGCGAGGTCCAGGACGTCCTGGGGACCGGGACGATCGAGCGATCAGGGGAGCTCGACGCACCGATCGACCTGACGATCGTCGTCGGGCAGGACCTCGCCCCCGGATCCGACGACCGCACGTGAGGGGACGGTGGCGCACATCGTGACCTCGTTGTGGTTCCCTGCACGGAGACCCTGAACGACCAGGACCTCGACGACCAGGACGAGGACGTGCCCGCTACCGAAGAAGCCGTCATGCTGGCGGTCGCTGCCGCCGATGCGGCCGACGACGTGCGTGCGACCGACCTGGAGATCCTCGATGTCGCGGATCTCCTCGCGGTCGTCGACGTGTTCCTGGTCGGCACGACCGCGAGCGATCGCCAACTGAAGGCGGCCACCGAGCGGATCGAGGAACGGCTCCGCGATCGCGACCGCAAGCCGCTGCGGCGTGAGGGCACCCCGGCATCCGGTTGGGTCCTGCTGGACTACGGCGACCTCGTCTGCCACCTGTTCTCCGACGAACAGCGTGACTTCTACGGACTCGACCGTCTGTGGGCGGACGTGCCCCGACGTGATCGGGTCACCGGCGAGACGCTGGACCCAGCGATGCCGCCGGCCGCAGCGGCGCTCCTTCGCGAGCCCGATCGGGAGGACCTCGAGCCGTGAGACGCCTCGTCCTGGTCCGCCATGGCGAGTCCCGCTGGAACGCGGAAGGCCGAGTCCAGGGACAGGCCTGCGCCGGCTTATCATCCCTCGGGCACGCCCAAGCCCGGGTGACCGCCGCCGCGCTCGCGGCCGCCTACCCCGATGCCGAGGTGGTCAGTTCCGACCTGCTCCGCGCGACCGAGTCGGCGGCACCACTCGCGGCCGAGCTACACCGCTCGCCACGTTCCGAGCCGCGCCTGCGGGAGCGGTCGTTCGGTGACTGGGAGGAACGGCTCCGCGACGAGATCGCGGTCGAGGACAGCGAACGGTGGCAGCGCTGGCTCGCTGGCGAGGACGTGATCGGGGAGATCGGTGGCGAGACCGGTCAGCAGTTGGGGGAGCGGGTCGCCCCGGTCCTCCAGGAACTGCTGCAGGCCACGCCAGCCGGGGAGGTCACGATCGTCGTCACCCACGGCGGGACCATCTGGCACGGACTCCACGTGGCGCTGCGGTTGCCGATCCCGACCCTCGGCGGCGTGGCCAACTCCTCGGTCAGCGAACTGATCGCCCACGAGTCCGACGCCGTCACCGCCGAGGACCTGCGCGGCGCACCCGCGGTCCTCGACCGATGGAACGAGGTGGCCCATCTGCCGGTGGAGCTGCGCACGGCGTGGAAGCCGCGATCGACGCCGGCCGATGCGCCACCGATCGGACGGTGAGCTGACGGCTCAGGCGTCAGCGGACGTCAGACCGTCGTCCAAGCCATCCAGAAGATCGTCGACGAGGCCACCATCGTCGTCGTTGGCGCCTTCTTCCGGCCCGTCCTCCTGTCCAGGTGGGTCGTCGGGCTGGCCGTTGTCCTGGCCGGGTGGGTCGTCCGGTGGGCCCTCGTCCTCGTCGGGCGGGTCCTCCGGCTCGCCCGGGTCCTCCGGCTCCTCGGTCTCCTCCGGCTCCGCCGGAGCATCGTCGTCCCCGGTGTCCTCAGCTGGTGGGTCGTCGGTCTCCACCTCATCGGGATCGGGCTCCTCGACCGGTTCCTCGGTCCGCAGTGCGTCCAGGCCGGGTTGGCCCGCCAGCCACCATGCGCCGACCGCGACGGCGAGCAGTGCCAGCAGCGTCCACGGCAGCCGACCGCCCCCCGAGCGGCGTTCCTTCGGCTCGCGCGGGGCCCCTGGGGTGGTGGCCGATCCGACCGCGCGGGTCGTGGCATCGTCCTGCGGCAGTGCTGCGGTGCGGGTCGGGGCGTCGGTCGCACCCGAGCCGGCGGCACCGGCCGCTGCGGCACCGGCCGCCGCAGCGGGTGGCGGGACGTAGGGTCGGGTCGCGTCCTCATCGATCGGCTCGCCCAGCAACGCCGCACGCATCGTGACCGCGTCCAGGTAGCGGCCCTCGGGCTCCTTCGACAGGGACCGTGCGAGCACCTCCTGGAGCTCCGGCGGGGTATCCGGCCGCTTGCCGGTGATCGGTGGCACGGGCTGATGCCGATGCGCGTAGGCCACCGCGACCGGACCACCTTCGTGGAACGGCGGTCGGCCGGCGAGTTGGGTGTAGAGCAGGCAGCCCACGCCGTAGAGATCCGAGGCCGGGCTGGCCTCGCGGCCTTCGACGAGTTCGGGAGCGAGGTAGGTCGGCGTCCCCATCACGGCACCGGTGGCCGTCAACCCCTCCGAGGTGTCGTCGAGTGCCTTGGCGATCCCGAAGTCCCCGAGCTTCACGCCCCCGGCATCGGGGAGGAACACGTTGGCCGGCTTGATGTCGCGGTGCACCATCCCGGCCTGGTGCGCCGCGTGGAGGCCTTCCAGGACACCGGCGGTGATGCGGGTCGCCTCAGCGATGCTGAGCTGGCCGTCCCTGCGCAGCCGGTCGGAGAGCGTCACGCCCTCGATGTACTCCATCACCAGGTAGGGACGGCCGTCCTCCTCACCGGTGTCGTACACGGCGACCGCGGCGGGGTGTCGCACGCGTGCGGCGGTCCGTCCCTCCTGGAGGAACCGGGCTCGGGCGGTCGGGTCATGGTCGGCGAGCAGCAGCTTCACCGCGACCGGCCGATCGAGGAGCGTGTCGTGCCCGGCTACCACCCGAGCCATGCCGCCACGACCGAGCTCATCCCGGAGCTCATATCGGTCAGCGAGCAGGCTCATCGGTACGTCCTCAGCGGCTGAGGGGCGATCCAGGACGACGGTACGA
Organism: Nitriliruptoraceae bacterium; assembly: GCA_007120485.1. Classification (GTDB taxonomy): domain Bacteria; phylum Actinomycetota; class Nitriliruptoria; order Nitriliruptorales; family Nitriliruptoraceae; genus SKTG01. The sequence goes on along the minus strand of SKNP01000056.1, from coordinate 2,990 downwards.
CGTCGGGATGTGCGAAGGATGCACCACGGCGACGCCGGATGCGCTACAGCCGTGCCGTCCGGTTGGGCACGATCCGTCGGACCGCTCGTCCCGTGGCGGCTGACCGACGAGAGCGCCCCGCCAGGAGGCGTCCCGGCGGGGCTTCTCAGGGGTGGACCGGATGGGATTTGAACCCACGACCCCCTCCATGCCATGGAGGTGCGCTGCCGGACTGCGCTACCGGCCCAGAACATCGCGGCCCACGAGGGGCCGCGCTGTGGTGGCGGAGGCTACCGCCTGGTGACAGGTGGCGCGAACGCGTCGGCGTCGTCCGTGCCGCGGTCCGCGCCCACCTGCTGGTGATGCCGGTGCCGGGTGAGGGGCACACCCGGCACCGGCACGGATCAGCCGTCGACGGCGTCCAGGGCACGGATCAGCAGCGAGGCCATCTGCGCCCGGTTGAGCCGGGTATCAGGGTTGAAGTTGCCCGTCCCGTCGCCTTCGGTGATGCCGGCCTCGGCCACCGCCTCGATGTTGGCGGCGTGGGTCGAGCCCACCTCGACGTCGTCGAACCGGGTCGTGCCCTCGATCCCCTCCAGGTCGAAGGCGCGCGCCAGCAGGCTGGCGACCTCCGCCCGGGTGATCTCCCGGCGTGGCGAGAACTCGGTCTCGGTGGTGCCGCGGGTGATGCCGGCCTCGGCCGCAGCCTCGATGTTGGCGGCGTGGGTCGAGCCGACCTGGACGTCGTCGAAGCGCGAGGTGCCCTCGATCGCCTCGATGCCGAGCGCCCGCACCAGGAAGGTGGCGAACTGCTCGCGCGGCACCGGCCCGTTCGGGTTGTAGTTGCCGTCAGCGTCGCCCTGCGTGATGCCGCGACGGGCCAGCTCCTCGATGTTGGCCGCGTGGGTCGAGTCCGGATCGACGTCGGGGAAGCTGACATCGATCGGCTCGGACAGGCCGCCGGAGTTGTCGATGGCCAGCATCCCTTCGGAGCTGCCCCCACGCGAGACCGCGTAGAGGGTGCCGTCGGCGTCGATGGCGGGGAACTCGATCCGCGCGAACCGGTTGCCCATGTTGAGGTCGTCGCGCTCATCGATCCCGTCGACCTGTTGGACGATCCGCTCCGGTGGGATCTGCCACTGGACCTGTCCGCCCGCGTCGAACCGGGCGATCAGCTGGTTGCGGGTGTCGCCTTCACCACGGTCCATGCCGTAGCCGGACCCGTCCGGGTTGGTCAGCAGCGAGGACCCGCTCGCGATCCCATCGCTGTACTGCAACGCCCCGTCAGCGGTCGCCAGTGCCACGGTGTCGGGCCCGCCCAGGCTGGTCCGGCTACCGGGCTGGAACAGCACCGTGCCGTCGCCGAGGGCGAGGTCGTTCACGTTGTCGTTCAGCCGGGTGTCGATCCATGACTGGATGAGATCGCCGGTGTCGAGCCCGGCCACGTACGGCTCTCCGCTGTCGGTCGCGACGAGCAGCGTGTCGGTGCCGGCGTCCAGTGCGAGGTGCAGCCGGCTGAAGTCGGCCGAGTCGCTGCCGTTGGGGGTCGGGGCCTCACGCTGGTTGACCACGTCGCCGGTCGCCAGGTCCACCTCGACGATGTCGAGCCGTTCGGTGTCACCGTCCTCGTCGACGATCTCGACGGCGGTGTAGAGCGATCCGTCGGCCATCACGGCCCAGGACGGGCTGTTGCCGTGGTTGACGAGGTCGTCGCCGCCCTCCACCTCGAGACCGACGCTGACCTCGGTCGGGTCGTCGCCGGAGATGTCCAGGATGCGGAAGTCCTCGAGGTTGCCGCTGCTGGCGCTCACGAGGTGGTCACCATCGATCAGCAGGTGGTCGCTGCAGCGCGGGCTCTCCGCCTCGATCGAGGTGAGCTCGGAGCCGTCAGCCGGGTCGTGGGCGCTGAGTACCCGGTCGCCGCCGTCGGGACGGGTCTCGATCCAGATGCGGTCCTGGTCGTCGATGGCCGGGGCGCAGCGGCTGCTGCTGCGCGGTGAGGCGTTGTCGACCTGCCAGAGGACCTCGCCGTCATCGGGGTCGACCCCGATGAGCTCACGGGCGAACCGGGCGCTGTTCTCGTACTGCCGGTCGTTGTTGGACGCCAGCAGGACCAGCGTGCCGTCCTCGGAGATGACGAAGTAGTTGCGGTGGATGCTGCCGTAGCCGTCGGGAGCGAAGTCGGTCTCGACCTGCTCGAAGTCGACGTGCCACTTCAACCCGGGGTCGTCCGGTCCCTCGACCGTCGACTGGTTCGACCCCTGTGCGTCCCCGGGGGTCATCGGCCACTGCGGTCCGTCCTGTGCGACCGCTGGTGCGGCGAGCAGGCTCATCGCGGCGATGGCGCCCACCAGCGTCGTCGTGCGTCGGCGTCGTGCGTTCATGTGCTGCTGCCCCTTCTGTTCGTCTACGCCGGTGACGGTCGTCACCCGACGCGGCATCCGCCTGACGCGGACACCTCGGTGCGGGCATCACCGACGAGCCATGCGACCCGCCCCTCGGATCACGGCCGCGTCGGTCCGCCCGGCGGCGGAAGCTAGTCCGCTCCCATCGCGGGACGGAGGCTGCGGTTGCACGACCGATGTGCATCCCTCGCGCACGACCTGGCGCTCGCCGAACGTCGCTCCGCCACCCGATCGCGGCCATGACGCCGGCCATGACGAGGGGCCGCCACCCTGCGGTGGCGACCCCTCGCGTCGGTGCCTGGCGCGGTTCGGCTCAGTCGTCCAGTGCGCGGACCAGCAGCGAGGCCATCTGCTCGCGCGTCAACGTGCCGTCCGGATCGAACGTCGTCGCCGTGGTGCCGGTGGTGATCCCTGCCTCGGCCACGGCGTTGATCATCGGCGCGTGGACCGAATCGGCGCTGACGTCGTCGAACGGGCCGTCATCCACCGGGTCGAGCTCCAGCGCCCGTCCCAGCAGCGAGGCCAGCTGGGCGCGGTTGAGCTCGGTCCGTGGCTCGAACGTGGTCGCCGTGACCCCGGTGGTGATGCCGGCTTCGGCCGCGGCCT
>SKNP01000238.1 GCA_007120485.1 Nitriliruptoraceae bacterium | reverse complement strand
GCGAGAACGCCTCGCGGTAGTCGAAGCCCTCACCGAGCGGGTTGGAACCGGGGTGGTGCTGATGGAGGATGCTCAGGTTGAGCTGGTCCGGCCACCAGTACTCGTTGCCATGCAGGCTGGGCGTGGTCCGTGCGCCCAGCTCCGGGCGGTTGGTCTGTTCGTCGGACACGGGTGCTCCTCGGGGGGTCGCGGGTGTCACCTGGTCGCGCGGTCGAGCGCCGTCGAGCTTCGCCGAGCGCCGTCGTCGATGGCGATCGACGCCGAGCGGGTCGGACGCGGCGCCGGTGCCTGGCCTAACTTAGAACGATTCGATGTCCGGAGCAACCGCACGTTCGGACGAACTCGATGCCTGGTAGGGTTCCGCACGTAACGACCGGCACCGAGCTGCGAGAGGGCACCGTGGAACCGTTGGTGGTCCGCCTCCGCGACCGCGGCTGGCGGCTGACGGCACAGCGCCGGGTCATCGCCGAGGCGATGACCGGCGAGCACACGCATCTGGCAGCGGACGAGGTGTTCGAGCGCGCCCGTGCGGCCCTGCCCGAGGTCAGTCGCGCGACCGTCTACAACACCCTCAACCAGTTGGTGGCGATGGGTGAGCTGCTCGAGATCAGCCACGCTGACGGCCGCAAGCGCTACGACCCGAACGTCGCGGAGCACCATCACCTGGTGTGCGTGCGGTGCGGTGACATGCTCGATGTCGAGGCGGACGATCCCGACCTGCCGGACCACCAGCAGCATGGCTTCGAGGTGCTCGGCGTCGAGGTGACGTTCTGGGCGTACTGCCCCGACTGCGTCAGGACCGGCGCGAACGCGTAGCCGTCGCGAGCCGCGTCGCCTGGGCGTCGCGAGCCGCACCGTCTGGGCGTCAGCGGCCGAGCCACCTCCTTAGCGGACGACCCAACCCAGCGCCCTACTGGCGCGACCTCCTCAAGCCAACCAGATCCGCCGCAGGCCGCCGACGGCCGCGATGCGGCGCTCGGCGACACGTGCCGCCGCTTCCTCCGTGGTGACCCGCTCGTCGCGGGCGACCTCCACGATCCGGGTGAGCGTGGCGGGGATCGCTTCCGCCCGGGAGCGAGCCCGCTGTGCCGAGTAGCCGAGCGGGTGGAGTTCGTCCGCCACGTTGATGACGCCGCCGGCGTTGACCACGTAGTCGGGCGCGTAGAGGATCCCGCGTTCGTGGAGCCGCTGCGCGTCCTCGACCGTGGCGAGCTGGTTGTTCGCGCCGCCGCAGACCACCGGTGCCTGGATCGCTTCGATCGTGTCGGCGTCGAGCACCGAGCCGAGGGCGTTGGGCGACACGATGTCGGCGTCGACCTCCAGCACGTCGTCCACCGCGGTGATCTCCACGCCGGGTAGCCCGGAGACCCGGCTGACCGCCTCCTCGTCGATGTCGGCGGCGGTGACCTTGGCGCCGTCCTCGACCAGATGTTCGACCAGTCGCGAGCCGACCTTGCCGAGGCCCTGGACCGCGACGTGTCGGCCGGCCAACGACGGCTCCCCGAACGCAGCGGCGGCGACGGCGCGCATGGACAGGTGGATCCCGATCGCGGTCAGCACCCCGGAGTCTCCGGAGCCGCCGTCCTCCGGGGACGCGCCGGTCGCCCAGCGCGTCTCGTGCTGGATCATCGCCATGTCCTTCGGCGTGGTGCCCACGTCGCAGGCGGTCACGTAGCGACCGCCGAGGCTCTCGATCATCCGGCCGTACGCGCGCAGTAGCTCCTCGCTGCGCAGCTCGGCCGGGTTCCCGATGATCACGGCCTTGCCGCCACCCAGGTCCAGCCCAGCGCAGGCTGACTTGTAGGTCATGGCGCGCGACAGCCGCAGCACGTCGGTCAGCGCGGCGTCCTCGTCGTCGTAGGAACGGAACCGGGTCCCCCCGAGTGCCGGGCCGAGCCGGGTCGAGTGGATCGCGATGATGCAGCGCAGTCCGGTCTCATCATCGTTGCCGAAGACCACCTGTTCGTGGCCGTCGAACCGAGCGAAGGGTCCCTCCACCGTGTGCTCCTGTCGTTCGGTCGCGTGCGCTGGATCGCAGCGGCGCGGATGGACGCCCACCGGGTCACGGTGGCCGCGTCGCTGACGAGCCTAACGGGGCCACCTGCCCCGCGGTCGGTGGATCCGGCGGCGACCGCAGGGCCCGGTACGCACCATCGGCTCGTACCGGGCCATCCGACGCTCGGCTCAGACACCGACCGGGTACCGCTCCGTGGACTCATGGTCGTCGGTGTGCGGCCACTCGGGCGCCGTCGTCGACCGGGTCGGCTGCCCGCGGTCAGCGGCGGCATCGCCGGTGCCGGTGCCCATCCCGGCGATCTCGGCGACCGCGCCGATGCCCTCCGACACCTCCGCCACACCTTGCGCGGCCTCGTTGACGTTGCGCGCGATCTCGCTGGTGGTCGCGGTCTGTTCGTCGACCGCGGAGGAGATCGTCTGCTGGTGGTCGGAGATGCGGCCGATGGTCTCCGAGATCTCCCCGATCGCCCGAACGGCGTGCTCGGTATCGGACTGGATCGTGGTGACGCGACGGGCGATGTCCTCGGTGGCGCTGGAGGTCTGCTGGGCGAGTTCCTTGACCTCGTTGGCGACGACCGCGAACCCCTTGCCGGC
>SKNP01000434.1 GCA_007120485.1 Nitriliruptoraceae bacterium | reverse complement strand
CCAGCACGTCCGCGACATCGCCGACGGTGACCGACACGCGTCCGTCCGCGAGCGCGTCGTCGGTCGTCTCGCGCAGCAGCGTGCGGTGCCAGTCGACGACCTTCGGCTCCACCTCGACGACCACGATCGAGCGCAGCGAGCCGACACCGACCGCGTGCGCCAGCGACAGGCCGAGACCGAGTCCGCCGAGCAACAGCCGCTGTGGCTCACCCGACGCGGCGGCCAAGGTCGCGTCGACCTGGGTGCGCTCTGACGTGCCGCCGATGTGGCTCGACATGGCGAAGGCACCGTCGATCAGCAGCTCGTGCGCCGCACCGTGTCGGCGGAGCACGAGTTCGCCGGTCACGCCGAGTGTGCGGTCGAGCACGACCGGACGCTCATCGGCTGCGGCCGGGTCTGCCACCGGACGCTCCGCGTCGTCGCCCGCGCCCGGACGCTCGTCGGCCGCGGCCGGGCCCGGCACCGGAAGCGTCGGATCGTCGCCCGTGACCGGACGCTCGTCGGCCGCGGCCGGGTCTGCCACCGGATGCTCCGCGTCGTCGCCCGTGACCGGACGCGTCGGGTCGTCGCCCGCGCCCGGACGCTCCGCGTCGTCGCCCGCCACCGGACGCTCGTCGTCCCGGCCCTGGCTCGCAGCCGGGGCGCGGCGGGGCTCGTGCGGGTCAGCGATCGCCGTTGGATCCCCGTAGGGCATCGAGTTCGCGTTCGATCAACGCGAAGGTCGCTTGGAGGTGCTCGTCGGTGGTCCGCAGGTTGCCGGTCGCCAGGCGCAGCACGTAGTGATCGTCGAGCACCGTGTGGGAGAGGAACGCCTCGCCGGAGGCGTTGATGCGGCGGAGCAGTTCGCGGTTGAGCTCGTCACGGGCCACGCCGCGACGGTCGAGGGCATCCTGCTCGGCGTCGTCGGCGTCGGCGTCCACCGGGTCGCCCGGGTCCGGGTCGTCGACGTCCAACCACGACGGGTCGGCCGCGAAGCACACGGTGGACATCGGTACCGGTGCGACCACCACCAGGTCGGGGTGTTCCGTCATCCAGGCGGCCACGCGCTGCGCCTGCGCGACGTGCTCGCGCAGGCGGGCGGCCAGCCCGTCCGCGCCGAAGTACCGCAGCACCAGCCAGAGCTTCAGGGCGCGGAACCGGCGGCCGAGCTGCACGCCCCAGTCCATGTAGTCGGTGACGCCTTCGTCGTCGGTGGTCAGGTACTCCGGCACCAGCGCGAACGCGGACGTCAACGCGACCGGATCGCGCAGGAACAGCGCCGAGCAGTCGATCGGGGTGAACAGCCACTTGTGCGGGTTGGTCACGAACGAGTCGGCGCGCTCCACCCCGGCGAGGTACCCGCGGAACTCCTCGCAGAGCCCGAGCATCCCGCCGTAGGCACCGTCGACGTGCAGCCAGACGTCGTGGCCGAGCTCGTCGACGAGTTCATCGCGGACGTCAGCGATCGCCGTGACCGGATCGATCGAGGTCGTCGAGGTGGTGCCCACCGTCGCCACGATCGCCATCGGCCGGTAGCCGAACCGGACGTCCTCGCGGAGCGCTTCGGCGAGGACGTCCGGGCGCAGCCGGTACCGCTCGTCGACGTCGATCGTGCGGACCGAGTCACGGCCGAGGCCCAGCGAGATGGCGGCCTTCTCGACCGACGAGTGCGCGTGCTCGGAGGTGTAGACCCGCAGCATCGGCACGTCCGGACGACCGGCCAGCCCGCGCTGGCGGACGTCCAACCCGCTGGCCTCGCGGGCCGCGGCCAACGCCAGCATCGTCGACATCGACGCCGTGTCGCTGATGATGCCCGACCATCCGTCGTCGAACCCGAGCAGCTGCCGCAGCCAGTCCAGCGCGAGCTCCTCGAGCTCGGTCGCCGCCGGCGAGGTCGACCACAGCATCCCGTTGACGTTCATCGCTGCCGTCAGCGCCTCGCCGAGGATCCCGGGCCCCGAGCCGGTGATGGCGAAGTAGGCGTGGAACGACGGGTGGTTCCAGTGGGTCATGCCGGGCAGCAGGACCTCGTCGAGCTCCCGGAGCGCGTCCGCGAACGGCTGCGGCTCGCGCGGCGGCGAAGCCGGCAGCCGGCCCCGCACCTCGCCCGGCTCGACCCGCGACTTGACCGGCAGGTCCTCCACACCCTCGAGGTAGCTGGCGATCCACTCGATCACCTGGTGGCCGTGCCGGCGGAACGCGTCCGCATCCATGTCGCCGAGACCGAGCTGTCCGGCGTCGAGGTGGTGACCGTCGCCACCGTCCGGACCATCGCTCGCGTGGCGGTCCTCGGACGGGTCATCCGGCGGTTCGGACGCGCGCTGCGCCGCGCTCACGCGTCGTCCCCGTGGTCGGAGACGTCGGTCGGTCCGTCGTCGGTGCCGTCCGACCCCGAGCCAGAGGTCCCGGCGCCGTCGTCGGGACCGGACGTCCCAGAGGTCTCGGCGCCGTCGTCGGAACCGGATGTCCCAGAGCCGTCGCCAGCGTCCCCGCCGGAACCGTGACCGTCGCCAGCGTCACCGCCGGCACCGTCACCGTCGGACCCGTCACTGCCGGAGGTGTCGCCGGCGCCATCGCCGCGCTCACCGTTGGTCCCGCCCGCGTCCGCGTCGCCGTCGGCCGAGCCGTCGTCGT
>SKNP01000002.1 GCA_007120485.1 Nitriliruptoraceae bacterium | reverse complement strand
TCGCCGCCTACGCCAGCTGCGGCAACGCTCGGCTGAGCACCGGGGCCAGGTCCAGGTCATCGGGCAGGGTGCCGAACGCCAAGCCGCCGGCGTCCGGGTCCAACCGCGAGGCGACGAACGCGTCGCTGACCGCAGCGTCCCCGGCGCGGAGCAGCAGCGAGGCCTGCATCAGGATGCCCAGGTGCTCGACCAACAGGCGTGCGCTGCCCTCGCTCGGTGCCGCCAGCTGCTTGCGCGCCCGCTCGCACGCGTCGTCGAACGTCCGGTTCGCACCGCTGGCTGCGGTGATCTCCGCGAGCAGGGCGTCAACCGACTCCGGGTTGCGTTGCATCGCCCGCAGCACGTCCAGGCACTGCACGTTGCCCGACCCCTCCCAGATGCCGTTGAGCGGCGACTGGCGGAACAGCCGCGGCATCCCGGACTCCTCGACGTAGCCGTTGCCGCCGAGGCACTCCAGGGCCTCTGCCGTGTGAGCGGGTGCTCGCTTGTTGACCCAGTACTTGGCGATCGGGGTGAGCACACGACGCAGGGCCGCCTCGTGTGCATCGTCCGCCCGATCGAACGTCCGGGCGAGTCGCAGGGTCAGGGCGATCGCCGCCTCGGTCTCGATCGCGAGGTCGGCCAGCACGTTGCGCATCAGCGGCTGATCGGCCAGCCGTCGACCGAAGGCCTCGCGGTGCGCGACGTGCCAGGCGGCCTGGGTGGTGCCATGGCGCAGCCATCCAGCCGCACCGGCGACGCAGTCCATCCGCGTCGCGGCGACCATCTCCATGATCGTGCGCACCCCGCGGTGCTCCTCACCGACGAGCCACCCGGTCGTGCGGTCGAACTCCACCTCGCTGGAGGCGTTGGACCGGTCCCCCAGCTTGTCCTTGAGCCGCTGGATCGCGAACGGGTTGCGGGCGCCGTCCGGCAACCACCGCGGGACGAGGAAGCACGACGGCGCTTCGTGCTCGTCGGTCTTCGCCAGCGTGAGGAACGCGTCGCTCATGGCGGCGCTGACGAACCACTTGTGTCCGGTCAACGTGTACGCCGAGCCCGGTCCGCCACCGTCCACCGGCACGGCGGCGGTGGTGTTGGCTCGGACGTCGCTGCCGCCCTGCTTCTCGGTCATCGCCATCCCGAACAGCGCGCCGGCCTTCTCCTCGACGGGACGGAAGCCGGGGTCGTACACCCCACTGGTGACCTTCGGCTCCCATGACGCGGCGAGGTCGGGCTGCCACCGCAGGCTGGGGACGACCGCGTAGGTCATCGTCATCGGGCACAACGTGCCGGAGTCGATCTGCGGCCACAGCACGTACTTGGCGGCGCGGGTGACGTGGGCACCGGGCTCCTCCCGCGCCCACGGCCGGGCCGCCAGGCCGTGCTCGACGCCGGCGGCCAGCAGTTCGTGGTAGGCGGGGTGGTAGCGGATCTCGTCGATGCGGTGGCCGTAGCGGTCGTGGGTGCGCAGCTCAGGTGGGTTCTCGTTCGCGGCGCGGCCACGTTCGACCCAGGCGCTCGAACCGACCAGTCGCCCGACGGCGTGGAGTTCGTCGTCGGCCCCGCTGACACCTTCGCGCTGCACGCCTTCGCGCAGCGCCGCGTCGGCGGCGTAGGCGTCGTGGTCGTCGCGTGGGGGTGGCTGGTTGATGACGGTGTGCGTCCCGGTGCTCATAGCGAAGCTCCAAGCTCGTCGGACATCGAGGTGGTGGGTACGGCGCGCAGGCACGTCGCCACGAGCGCGTCGACGCGGTCGGCGGTGGCGACGTGTGGTGCGGCGGTACCACGGCGTGGAACGGCCCTACCCCCGGACGGATCGGCCATACCCCTGGACGGATCGGCGGCGTCCGCACCGCTCGCGGGCGCGACCGGGCCGACCAGCACCTCACCGCAGGCGCCGACCAGCGCGGCGGCGACCACCTCGACGTCGTGCGGGGCGATCGAGCCGTCGGCGATGCCGTCGGCGAGCACGGCGGCGAACCGCTCGCGGTAGCCGCGCCGGTAGGTCAGCCGCTCGGCTTCCACCGCGGTGCCGGCCGGCTCGGCCAGCAACGCGTAGGCGAGCCGACGGCCGGCGAGCGCTCGCTCGGCGAACACGCGCAACGCGGCCGCCAGCCTCGCGATCGGTGGGTCGTCACCGTCGGCCGCGTCGGCGACGACCTGCAACTCGCGGCCAGCTGCTCGACGGAAGGCCGCGGCGAGCAGCGCGTCCTTGTCGTCGAAGTGGCGGTAGACGGTGCCGGTCGCCACCTGCGCGTCACGAGCGACGCCGGTGACGGTGGCGGCGGCCCACCCACCGTCGGCGACCCGTCCGACGGCAGCCGTGACGAGGGCGTCGCGGGTCGCGTCGAGCCGGGCCTGGATCCGTGGTGTCCGCCGGTAGGCCATACAAGGAGTGAATCATGGTTCACGTCTTGTGGCCATCCCTCCATCGAGCCCGCCATCACGCCCCGCAGCTCGCCCCCAGACGCGCCGTGCGCCCCGCCGGCCGGCCACCGGGGCCGTCCCCGAGAGCGGCGGCCCACCCGGGGGCCGTCCTCCTACCCGAGCGCGGCGACCCACCGGGGCCGTCCCCCTCCCCGAGAGCGGCGACCTACCCGGAGGCGTCCTCGCCGAACACGTCGGCATCGTGCTC
>SKNP01000289.1 GCA_007120485.1 Nitriliruptoraceae bacterium | reverse complement strand
TCGCGCTGTCTTCCTCCGCGGCGTCGTAGAGGGCTTCGACCGCGGTGGCCACGGCCGTCTCCACCTCGCCGTCGGGATCCGCCAACCTCTTGAGCGTCGCGCGGGCCGCGAGCGACCCGCTCCCGGTGGCCGCCTGCTCCGTGGCGACGTAGCGACCGCCGGCGGGGTCGTACTCGAAGATCCGCCCCTCGCCGCTTCGACGGTCGACGCCAGCGAACAGCGGGACCACCACCAGGCCCTGCATCGCCATCGGTAGGTGAGCCCGGACCATCGCGGCGAGCTTCGTCGAGCGACCCTCCAAGGAGAGCGGCTCACCCTCGACCTTCTCGTAGTGCTCCAGTTCGGTCGCGAAGACCTTGGCGAGCTCCATGGCCGGGCCCGCCGTCCCGGAGACCGCGATCGCCGACGAGTCGTCGGCCGGGAAGACCTTGCGCATGTCGCCCCGGGAGATCTGGTTGCCGGCGGTCGCGCGACGGTCCCCGGCCATCACCACGCTGCCGCGGGCGACGACGGCGAGCACCGTGGTGCCGTCGACCAGCTGCGCCTGCAGCTCCGGTGGCATCGTGCCCGTGGCCATCATGGACGGGACGGCGTCCGGTGCCATCCGCCGGAGGGTCTCGAAGAACGATGAGCCCTGCGGGTCGAACGGTAGGGGCCGTCCGGTCCACCCTCGGTCGTCACTGATGGTCACACGACCCCTCCTTCATGGGGCGGGCCGCCACCCACGAGGCGGGCAGCCGCCAGCTGCTGGGCGCGCCGAGACGGGTTGCGCCGGGTGCGGGCACCGGGTTGCGGCCCTACTGGCCGCCCTTCTGGACGTAGCCGCGGACGAACTCCTCCGCGTTCTCCTCGAGCACGTCGTCGATCTCGTCGAGGAGTTCGTCGACGTCGTCGAGGACCTCCTGAGTCGAGTCCTCCGCCTGCGTGGTGGTCTCGACCTGCTCCTCGGGCTCGTCGTCGCGTGTGCGACCGCCCTTGCGATCCTGCCCGCCGTCGCTCACGTGCGTCCCGTTCCTCGGTGTCCCGCTCTTCGCTCAGGCCCGGCGATCCCTCGCCCGGGCCTGCCGATGCAGCGTACCGGCGTGCTCATCCGGTGAGCCGTTCCAGTAGCTGCTGGGCGTCGTCCACCTCGTCGAGCAAGGCACCGAGCGCGTCGCGCGTGCCCCGGCCCGGCTCCATCATGGGGACCCGCTGGAGCGCGTCCCCACCGACATCGAAGATCAGCGAGTCCCAGCCGGCCGCGACGATCTGGCGACGGAACCGTCGGATGCACTCGCCACGGAACCACGCACGGGTGTCGGTCGGCGGTGCGTGCATGGCCGCGATCACCTCGTCCTCGTCCACCAACCGCTCGACCCGCCCGCGGGACACCAGCCGGTGGAACAGCCCCTTGTCACGTCGCACGTCGTGGTACTGCAGGTCGACCATCTTCAACCGGTCGCTCTCCCACCCCAGACCGTGGCGGCTCCGGAAGCTCTCCAGCAGGTCGAGCTTGGTCGCCCAGTCGACCTGACCGGCCAAGGCACGAGGATCGTCGGCCGCGAGCGCCAGGACCGCTTCCCACCGCTCCAGGACCTGGGCGGTGACCGGGTCGGGATCCGCGTCGCGGTCCTTGACGTAGCGTCGGCAGGCCTCGAGGTAGTGGCCCTGGATCTCCAGCGCGGTCGCGGTGGAACCGTCCTCGAGCCGCAGCCGCCGGGTGCAGGTCAGGTCGTGGCTGACCTGGTGGAAGGCGGTCACCGGCTCGGCGAGCGCGGGTACCTCCGGCAGGGCGTCGTCCTCGATGAGGTCGAGCAGCAGGAGCATCGTGCCGACCTTGAGGAACGTCGCCACCTCGCACAGGTTCGCGTCACCGTTGATGACGTGGAGCCGGCGGTAGCGCTCCGGGTCGGCGTGTGGCTCGTCGCGGGTGTTCATCAGCGGTCGTTTGAGCGTGGTCTCCAGCCCCACCTCGACCTCGAAGAAGTCCGCCCGTTGCGATAGCTGGTACGGGACGTCGTCGGTCAGCTCGCTCCCGAGACGCCCAGCACCGACGAACACCGTCCGGCTGACGAAGAAGGGCAGGAGCTGGCGGGTCAGACGACCGAACGGCACCGATCGGGGCACCAGGTAGTTCTCGTGGGTGCCGTAGGCCGCGCCCTTGCCGTCGGTGTTGTTCTTGTGCACCAACACCCGGCTGCCCGCCGGCAGGGTCGTCGCGGCCCGGGCGGCGGCGTCCTCGAGGATCCGCTCACCGGCCTTGTCCCAGATCACCAGGTCGCGTGCGTTGGAGCACTCCGGGCTGGAGTACTCCGGGTGAGCGTGATCGACGTAGAAGCGCGCACCGTTGGTCAGCACCGTGTTGGCGAGCCCGAGCTCGTCGTCGACGACGGGCTCATGGGGATCGGGGGCCTCGGAACCACGGGCGTCACGCAGCGGGTGCTCGTCCGAGTGGTCCCAGACGACGTCACGCTCCCCCTGATCGCGGTAGGCGCCGACGACCAGCGAGGACGCCAAGACCGGGTTGACCTCCGTGGGCCCGTCGACCGCGATGCCGTACTCGGTCTCGACGCCGACGTACTTGGGTGTCGCCACGCATGCTCCGCTGGGTCGGGGTCGAGCGGCTGGATCGGGGTCGAGCGGC
>SKNP01000268.1 GCA_007120485.1 Nitriliruptoraceae bacterium | reverse complement strand
GGGACGACCTCCAACACCCACGAGTGGTGCGCGCCCGGGGTCGCACCGATGCTCAACGAGCTCCAGGAGTTGCCGCTCGACTCCATCCCCGAGTGGCTCGATCGGCACCTACGTGGCGAGGTGCTGCACATCCCCAGCGTGGGACAGCGACCGGTGGACGATCCGATCCGGGCGATCCTCGATCCCCAGGGCGTGGAGACGGTCATCATCGTGCCGCTGTTCGACGGCGAGCGGTGCCTCGGGTTCGTCGGTTTCGACGTCGTCGGTCGCCGACGCGAGTGGACCGACGATGAGCTCGCGCTGCTGAGCGTCCTCGCCGAGCTGTTCACCAACGCGCAGGTGCGACGCGAGCGAGAGGACGCCACGGTCGCGGCACGACGTGAGGCTGAGGTGGCCGAGGAACGCCTCGCCCTGGCGCTGTCGGCCACCCACGACGCGATCTTCGATCACGACATCGCCAGCGACCGGGTCCACGTCTCCTCGCGGTGGTGGCAGCTGCTCGGCCTGGACGATGGTCCGTCGGAGATCACGGCGAGCGAGATCGGTGATCGCGTCCATCCGGAGGACCGTGCGAGCCTGTGGGAGGAGTACTCGGCGGCGCTGGCCAGCACCGCGACCATGGCCCAGCTGGAGTACCGCCTCCAGCATCGCGATGGGTACGACGTGCCCGTCGTCTCGCGCATCCGCATCATCCGTGATGCGGACGGTGCCCCGACCCGGGCCGTCGGCATCAACCTCGACGTCACCGAACGTCGCCGACGCGAGGCCGCGACCCGACGCCAGCTCGAACTCGAGTCGACCCTGGCCAACGTCTCCGCGCGGTTCGTGGGGCTGGATGCGTTCGACGCGGCGCTCGATGCCGCCCTGGCGGACATCGCGCGGCTGTGCGGTGCCGGTCGGGCGACGGTGGTGACCGCCGACGCGGAAGGGCGCCTGGGGGTCGCCGATCGTCAGTGGCGTGACGCGGACGCGCCGGCGCCACCGACGGACGCGCCGATCCTGCCGGAGATGCCATGGGTGGAGCGGCGCCTGCGGGCCGGTGAGATGGTCCACCTCCCGGACCTGGGCGCCGTCGAACCCAGCGATGCCATCGCCGCCCGGGGAGCGTTCGCGCTGCTGCTCGTGCCCCTGCTGGTCGGTGGTGAACTCGTCGGGGTCATCGGGCTCGAACACCTCGACGCCATGCAGGTCTGGTCGGACGGCGACATCGCGGCCGTGCGGTCGGCCGCGGAGGTGGTCGCGGGCGCGCTGGCCAGGGCGCGGGCGGAGAGCGAGCTGCGCGCCAACGAGCGCGACCACCGCCGGACGGTGGAGCATCTGCTGGAGGTGGTGTTCCGCATCGATGCCGACGGCCGCTGGACCTACCTCAACCCGGTGTGGGAGGAGCTGACGGGCTGGCCGGCGCGGGACGTGCTGGGGGTCCCGGCGGCCAGCTGCTTCCACCCCGATGACCGCGATCAGCTGTTGGTGGCCGCTGACGGTGCCGGCGATGAGGTGGTCCGAGACGAGCTGCGCCTGCTGACACGTGACGGTGATCTGCGTTGGGTCGAGGTGGTCCGTCAGCCCGAGCGGGACGACGACGGCGCGGTCATCGGCGTGGTGGGCTCCTTCAACGATGTCACGGAGCGGCGGGCGAACGAGCTCGCCCTGGTCGAGGCCAAGCAGGCCGCGGAGGCGGCGAACGAGGCCAAGACCCGGTTCATCTCGACCGTGTCGCACGAGCTGCGCACCCCGATGAACGGGGTGATCGGCATGCTCGAGCTGCTGCTGGCGCGACCGGTCGACGAGACCGCGCAGGACTACGCCCGTGCGGCGCGACGGTCCGCGGCGTCGCTGCTGACCCTGGTGGACGACCTGCTCGATATCGCCAAGATCGAGGCCGGCCGGCTCGAGCTCGATCGGACCCCGGTCGACCTGCGGGAGCTGGCTCACGACGTGCGGGAGGTGGTCGCCGCGGCCGCGGCGGAGCAGGAGCTGACCCTGACCGTCGACGTGGCCACCGACGTCCCGGACCTGGTGCTCGCGGACCCCGTCCGGCTCCGGCAGCTGCTGATCAACCTCCTGGGCAACGCCGTGAAGTTCACCGAAGACGGCGCCGTCTCGCTGCGCGTGGCCGCCCGCGAACGTCGCGCGGATGCCCGCGTGCCGCTGGTGCTGACGGTGGCCGACACGGGCATCGGGATCGCCGCCGAGGACCTGGCTCGACTGTTCGACCCGTTCACCCAGGCCGACCAGAGCACCAACCGCCGGTTCGGTGGGACCGGGCTGGGCCTGGCGATCGTCCGACAGTTGACCGAGCTGATGGGCGGCCACATCGAGGTGGAGAGCAGCCCAGGCGAGGGCACGACCTTCCGGCTGGAGCTCGATCTGGACATCGCCGCGGCGATGTCACCCACGCACGGGGGCGAACGGGACCGTGAGCAGGAGGTCCCGTGTCACGGTCGCCGGGTGCTGGTGGTCGAGGACAACGACATCAACCAGGCCCTCGCCCGGGCCCACCTCGAGGACCTGGGTTGCGAGGTCACGATCGCCGACGACGGCGCGGCGGGCGCGGACCTGGCCCTGACCCGACCGTTCGACCTGGTCCTCATGGACTGCCTCATGCCAGGGGTCGACGGGTTCGAGGGGACCCGACGCATCCGCGAGGGTGAACCCGACGGTCAACGGATCCCGGTCGTGGCGTTGACCGCGGACGCGACGGCGGAGCATGCGGCGGTGTGTCGGGACGTCGGCATGGACGACGTCCTGACCAAGCCCTACGGGCAGGCGGACCTCGCCGCGGTGCTGCACCGCATGGGGGCCCGGACCGCGCCCGAGGCCGGGACGGCGCCCGACCCGGCACACGAGGCGGCGGGGCAGCCCCTGCGCTCCCCGGGTCCTCGCCCCCGGCACGCGGAGCCGGCGGTGTCCGGTGGCCCTCCGTCCGGGACGGACGACGGCGGTGTCTTCGACCCGAAGCCGCTCGACGCGTTGCGCCGAGACGTCGCCGACCCGGCGCTGGTCGGCCGTGTGATCCGAACCTACGCCGCTCGCACCCCCGGGCTCGTGGAGCAGCTCGCGCACGCCGTCCACGCGCAGGATGCCACCGCGATGCGGACCGCGACCCATGCCCTCACGTCCTCGAGCGCGTCGGTGGGCGCGGTCGAGGTCGAGCGGCTCACGCTCCGGATCGCCGAGGAGACGAGCGGTGAGCTGAGCGGTGAGACGAGCGGTGCGCTGAGCGGTGCGACGAGCGGTCCAGCGCTGGTCGACCAGCTGCGTCGGGCCGTCGCCCGCGTGCTCGCCGAGCACGAGCGCTACCTCGGACGCCCAGCTGACGTCAACGGGCGGGGGGGCTCGACATGACGCGGCCGCCACCGCGGGGGGTCGGTGACGGCCGCTGGCTTCCCCACACGATCAGTCAATCCGTGGGGAAAGCTATGGCGAAACTATAGCGCATCGACGCGGGTGTCGCATCATCGACGTGGCGCGCGGTCGCCGCCGGTCGCCGGTGGGTGTCCGGAGGTCCTCGCATCGGACGGAAGCCGGGTCGGTGGTCGCGCTACCGTCGGACCCTGGCCAGGAGGGGTGATGGCAGCGGGGACCAGGACGGTCAACGGCGGCGGTGACGTCACCGATCGGCTGCGGGGGCAGGCGCGCGCCCGGCCGGATCATCCTGCGCTCGTCGCGGACGGCCGGACCGTGACCTACGGCGAACTGGATGCCCGGGTCGACGCCGGCGCCGCGGTCCTGCAGGACCGCGGGATCGCGCCGGGTGACCGGGTCGCCCTGATCGAGGGGACCACGCCCGCGTTCGTCGAGGTGGTGCTGGCGATCCAGCGTGCCGGTGCGGTCGCGGTGCCGTTGCTGCCGGTACTCGCGCCCGCCGAGCTGGCCCACGTGCTGGAGCACAGCGGTAGCCGGTGCGCCATCGTCGGACTCGACCGCGCGGCCGCCATCGACGACCTGCTGGCGACGCTGCCGGACCTCACCGACGTGATCGTGACCCCGGGTGCGAGCCGCGCCCTGCCCGACCGCGACCAGTGGGCCGACCTGGTCGCGTCGTCGCGGACCCCAGCGCCGGTCGATCGCCCGGCCGACGGGCTCGCGGCCCTGGTGTACACCTCCGGCACGACCGGCTGGCCGCGCGGCGCGATGCTCACCCGGGCGAACCTGACCGCGAACCAGGACCAGTCCCTGGCGGGACGGTTCGAGATCGACGGTGATGACGTCGTGCTGCTGACGCTGCCGCTGGCGCACATCTACGCCCTCAACGTCGGGCTCGGTGCGACGATCAGCGTCGGAGCGACCGCCGTGCTGGTCGAACGCTTCGATCCCTCGCACACCGTCGGCACGATCGCCTCGACCGGGGTCACGGTCATCCTGGGTGCGCCGACGATGTACCAGGCGTGGCTGGAGTCGGGGGCGCTCGACACCACGCAGTTCACCGGCGTGCGGCTGGCGGTCTCCGGCGCGGCCCCGCTGCCGGTCCCCACGATCGAGCGGTTCCGTGAGGTGACCGGCGTGATGATCGAGGAGGGGTACGGGCTCACCGAGGCCTCCCCGAGCGTGACCAGCACGGCGATGCTGCCGGCCCCCGTCCCCGGGTCGGTCGGGCTGCCGCTCCCGGACGTGGAGCTGCGCCTGGTCGGGGACGACGGCCGCGTCGTCGAGCCCGGCGAGCTCGGTGAGGTGCAGCTCCGCGGTCCCAACGTCTTCGCTGGCTACTGGGACGATCCGGAGGCCACGGAGGCGGCGTTCACCGACGACGGGTACCTCCGCACCCGTGACGTCGGCGTCCGCGATCGCGACGGACTGCTGCGCCTGGTCGATCGTCTCGATGACGTGATCGTCGTCCACGGCTTCAACGTCTACCCGGGCGAGGTCGAGCGGGTGCTGCGTGCTGATCCGACGGTCGCCGCCGCCGGCGTGGTCGGTGCATCCCATCCACTGACCGGCGAGACGGTGATCGCCAGCGTGGTCCCCCGCGTCGGCCACCAGATCGACGTCGACCAGCTGCATGCTGCCTGCCGCTCCCACCTCGCCCGGTACAAGTGTCCGACGCGGATCGACGTGGTCACCGAGCTCCCGACCACCGCGACCGGCAAGCTGCGGCGTACCGCGCTGCGTGACCTGCCGCCCGAGCCGTGAGCCGCCCACCACACGTCGTCGTCTACACCCGGCAGGGCTGCGGGTTGTGCGCGCAGGCGGAACGCCTCGTCGCTCGCGAGGCGCGCCGAGCCTCCGTCGAGCATGTGGACGTCGACACCGACGATCGGCTCGTCGAGCGGTTCGGCGTCCGCGTCCCGGTGGTCACCGTCGATGACGTCGAGGTGGCCGAGCTGCAGGTCGCGCCGGGCACGGTCCGCCGAGCGGTCCGCGCAGCGCGGGCGAGGCCGTTTCGCTCCCGCCGCCGTACGACGTAGCCTCACCACCCGCGGCCGCGAGGGTCGCAGGCGACCCGGGGGAGGCGCACGTGACGGTACGTCGGATCCCGGAGGCGACCGTGGCCCGGTTGCCGGCCTACCTCCAGGCGTTGGTCGACGCCGCGGAGGACGGGACGCCGACGATCTCCAGCGACGAACTCGCGCGGGCGGCGGGCTTCAACTCCGCCAAGGTGCGCAAGGACCTGTCCTTCCTGGGGACCTACGGCACCCGGGGTGTCGGCTACCAGGTCCGCGGGTTGGCCGAGGAGATCTCCAAGGTGCTCGGACTGGGCGATGATCGCCCGGTGGTGATCGTCGGCGTCGGCAACCTCGGACGTGCGTTGGCCAGCTACGACGGGTTCACCCGCCGAGGGTTCCACGTGGCCGCCCTGGTCGACCGCGACCCGGAGCTGGTCGGTCAGCGCATCGCCGGGCACCTGGTCGAGCCCGACTCGGCCCTGCCCGAGCTCGTCGACGATCGCGGCATCGGCATCGCGGTCGTGGCGACGCCTGGGCCCGTCGCCCAGTCGGTCGCGGACGCGGTGGTGGCCGCCGGCGTCACGGCGATCCTCAACTTCGCCCCGGTCCACCTCGACGTCCCCGACACGGTGACCGTGCGGACCGTCGACCTCTCCACCGAGCTGCAGATCCTGTCGTTCTACGAGCACCTGGACGCCGAGGTGTCCGCCGCAGCCGGCTGATCGATCCGCGACCGTCCGGGCGCGACCCCGGTGCAGCGTTGGGCTGACGGACGCCGGACGGTACGCTCACGCCCGGTCGGCGTACGGCCCGACCACCGCTCCGTCGCCGGGCATCCTGCCGGACGTCCTGCCAGACCTTCGGTCGGATGTCCGTCGGGTGTCCTACCGGGACGCCAGGTCGGGTTGGTCCCACCGACCGCATCACCCGATCCCGTCCGGAAGGTCGACCGGTCGCTCGACCGTCGACGGAGCCCAATCCCCGCGGTCACCGGCGGAAGCGCCTGTTGGATGTCCCTCCTGGTCGTCGGCTGCAACCACCGCAGCGCGGGTCTCTCCCTGTTGGAGCGGCTCGCGGTGCCGGCGGAGGAGTTGCCGAAGGCGCTGCGTTCCCTGACCGGGCTGGAGCACGTTTTGGAAGCGGTGGTGCTGTCGACCTGCAACCGCGTGGAGATCTACGCGCAGGTGACGCGCTTCCACCCGGGGCTCCAGGAGCTGCGCGGCTGGCTGGCCGAACGCGGTGACGTGCACCCGCAGGATCTCGACGAACTGCAGTACACCTACCACGATGACCGTGCGGCCGCGCACCTGTTCTCGGTCGCCTCGGGACTCGACTCCATGGTGGTGGGTGAGCGCCAGATCGGCCTCCAGGTCAAGCAGGCGATGGAGACCGCTCGCGAGGAGTACGCCGCCCGCCGCGTGATGCAGCGGCTGTTCCGCCAGGCGGTCCGTGCGGGCCGCCGCGTGCGGCGTGAGACCGCCATCGCCTCCGGGGCTTCCTCGATGGTCGACGTCGGGCTCGACGCCGTCGAACAGCACCTCGGTCGGTCGCTCGCCGGAGGCCGGGTCGCGATCGTCGGGGCCGGCAAGATGGGCGCGCTGACCGCCGAGCGGGTTGCGACGGCTGCGGTGGACCACCTCGACGTCTTCAACCGCAGCCGCGACAAGGCCGAACGGTTGGTCGCGCGGGTCGACGGCCGGACCCACGGTCGGGTCGTCGACGCGAGCGGACTGGTGGAGGCACTCGCCGCGGCGGACGCCGCGGTCTGCACCACCGGCGCCGCCCGGCCCGTGCTGGACGCCGACCTGGTGGCTCGCGCGGTCGCGCACCGTCAGGACGTCTCGACACGCCCGCTGGTGCTGCTCGACCTGGCGGTGCCCCGCAACGTCGATCCGGCCGCTGCGGAGCTTCCCGGCGTGCACGTGATCGACGTCGCCGACGTCCGCGAACTCGCTGACCGTGGCGTCACCGGCGAGGCGATCGCTGACGCGCGGGTGATCGTGGACGAGGAGGCCGAGCGGTTCACCACCTGGACCCGTACCGCCCAGGTCGAACCGACGATCCGCGCCATGCGTGACCGGGCGGAGCAGGTCCGTACGGCCGAACTCGACCGGCTGCGCAAGAAGCTCGATGGTCTCGACGACCGGGAGCGTGACGCGGTGGAGGCGCTCAGCCGCGGCATCGTCAACACCCTGCTCCACGAGCCCACGGTGCGTCTCAAACAGCTGGCCGACGCCGACGGCGTCGAGCTGCATGCCCAGACGTTGCGGGAGCTGTTCGACCTGCCCGAGCAGCGGGCGGAGGAACCGCGGGCGGCCGACGACCTCGCCGACGACCGCGCGGTCGCTGATGACGCCGCGTCGGTGTCGCCTCCCGAGGACGCATGAGCTCGGCGGACACCGGCGGTCCCTGGCGGGTCGCCACCCGACGGTCCCAGCTCGCGCAGGTCCAGGCGAGGTCGGTCGCGGACGCGCTGGCCGAGCACACGGGCCGCCCGGCCGAACTCGTCCCACTCGCGACCTCCGGCGACGACCACCCCGACCGGGCGATCGAGGCGTTCGACACCAAGGGCCTGTTCGTCGACGGGACGCGGCAGGCGGTCATCGACGGCGACTGCGACCTGGTCGTGCACTCCTACAAGGATCTGCCCACGGAGTCGCACGACGAGCTGACCATCGGTGCCGTGCCGCCGCGGGTCGACCCACGGGATGCGTTGGTCAGCCGCGACGGCTGGCGACTGGCGGAGATCCCGCGGGATCGTCCGCGGACGGTCGGGACCTCCGCGCCACGTCGCCAGGCCCAGCTCGCGCACCACCGGCGCGACCTGGTGGTCCAGCCGCTTCGCGGCAACATCACCACCCGGCTGGGGAAGGTGGCCGACGGCGAGCTCGACGCGGTCGTGCTGGCCTTGGCCGGGATCATGCGGCTGCGACCCGAGGTCGACGGGCTGGTCGTGGTGCCGCTGGAGCACGGGGAGATGCTCCACGCCCCCGCCCAGGGGGCGCTGGCGGTCGAGTGCCGCCGCGACGATGCAACGACCCGCAAGCTGTTGCGGGCGGCGGTCGACGATCCCGTCACCCGGCTGGAGGTCTCGGCCGAGCGCGAGATGCTGGCCGAGCTCGAGGGCGGCTGCACCGCCCCGATCGGCGCGCACGCGGAGGTTCGGACCGACGCGAGGGGCGGCAAGCAGCTCGTGCTGCTCGGCCTGCTGGCCGACCCCAGCGGCACCCGCCTGTACCGCGCTTCGCACGAGATCGGGGCCGACGACGCGGTCACGCTCGGCAAGGCGATGGCCCGCACGTTGCTGGACGAGGGTGGCGACGCGGTCCTCGAGCGGCTCCGACAGGACCAGGCCGGTCCGTGAGCGAGGGACCGTTGGCGGGAGTCCGGGTCCTCGTGCCGCGGGCACCGGCTCAAGCCCAGGAGCTCGCCGACCGCGTCGCCGACCTCGATGGTGAGCCGGTCGTTGCGCCGGTGCTGACGATCGAGCCGGGGGACGGTCCGGGGCTGGCCGCGGCCGTCGAGGAGCTGGCGACCGGGGAGGTGGCCGTGATCGCCCTGACCTCGCCCAACGGGGTCGATGCACTGGCCGACGCGGTCGCGGCGGCCGGCTACGGCGGGTCGGTGTTACGACGCGCCGGGACGGTCGCGGTGGTCGGCGCCGGCACCGCGGCCCGGCTGGCCCGCCGGCTCGGGGTTCGGCCCGATCTGATCCCGTCGACGGCCACCACCGAGGCGCTCGGCGAGGCGATCGAGCCCGGGACGGGCCGTGCCCTGCTGCCTCGCGCCGACCTGGCCAACCCGGTCCTCTCCCGGCTGCTCGCCGACAAGGGGTACGAACCGGTCGAGGTCGTCGCGTACCGAACGGGCCGGCCCGACCGGTTGGATCCGGACGTGCTGGCGCGCCTGGAAGCCGGCGAGGTGGACCTGCTGGCGATCGCGTCGCCGTCGACCGCCCGCAACCTCGTCACGTTGCTGGGGGACCGTCCCTGGTCCGGACGCGTCGTGTCGATCGGTCCGGTCACCACCGCGGCGTGCGAGCGGCTCGGGCTCACGGTCGCCGTGGAAGCCTCGCCCCACGACCTCGATGGCCTGGTAGCCGCGCTGGTCACCGCCGCTCACCAGTAGGCTCCGACGACGGCCGGCCGCCGGGCCCGCACCCGCGCCGTGAGCCGCGCCGAGGACGACGACGTCGGAGGCAGCGTGGGGCTCAAGGACCGCATCGGGGGCGTGCCGGTGCTCGGCACGGCCCTCGCGATCCAGGAGCGCTATACCCGCGACGCGGCGGATCCGTTGGCGGCGTCGATCGCGTTCTTCGGGTTCCTGTCGTTGTTCCCGCTGCTGGCGCTGGCCGTCTCCGTCGCCGGGTTCGCCCTGGACGACCCGGAGGACCAGGTGGCCGTCGCCACCGCGATCACCGAG
This sequence comes from Nitriliruptoraceae bacterium, assembly GCA_007120485.1. Classification (GTDB taxonomy): domain Bacteria; phylum Actinomycetota; class Nitriliruptoria; order Nitriliruptorales; family Nitriliruptoraceae; genus SKTG01. Next base: position 339 of record SKNP01000268.1, on the reverse strand, counting down.
GCGCTGCCCGGGTTCGAGGCGACCCTGGAGGACGATGGCGAGGCCACCGCGGTCGATGACCTGGTGCAGGGTGTGGTCGACCAGCGCGGCACGATCGGTCTCATCGGCCTCATCACGCTGCTACTGCCCGGCATGAAGGTCGTCAACGGTGCGATGACCGCCACCCGGGTGGTCCTGCGCGGCGAGGTCATCAAGGGCGTGGGCGGCAAGGTGCGCCAGCTCTTCGCCCTGGTCGGTCTGGGAACGCTGGCCCTGCTGGCTGCGGGCGCGTCCTCGCTGGCCGGCACCGGGATCGGGCAGTTGCCCGGGGCCCTGGCGCTGTTGGTCTCGATCGCGCTG
>SKNP01000190.1 GCA_007120485.1 Nitriliruptoraceae bacterium | reverse complement strand
GGCGCCTCGGCGGGCGGCGTCGCCGGGGGTGTCCCCATGCCGGTGAAGAGGTCCTCGAGGTCGCCGATGTCCAGTTCCGGGCCCGACCCGGGATGGCCGTTGGTGCCGTTGGTGCCGTTGGTGCTGGGTGCGTCGACCCCGCGGTCCGCTGGCGCTGCGGCGTGCCCGTCGGCGCCGTTGGTGCTCGGCGCCTCGCCCCCGCCGTTGCGGGGTGCTGCGGCGTGGCCGTTGATGCCGTAGCTGCTCTGCGGGGTGCTCCCACGATCCGGTGCCGCGGCCGCGTGACCGGGACCCGAGCCGTTGCCGGTGGGCAGGTCCGTCAGATCGCGCAGCGCCGCTTCGAGCTCGCCGAGTCCCGAGGACGGCGCCGGTGACGGGGCGGGGGGCGTCGGTTCGGGTGATGCGGCGGTTGGCGTCGGGTCGGGTGCCGGTCCGGGAGCTGTGGCGTCGTTCGACCCGACCGCGGACGACCCGTCCGCCGCTCCGGTCGATCCCGACCACGGTGTGGGCTCAGCGTCGTCGCCCGGCGTGGCGTCGCGGCCCGACGCGGGTGCGTGGCCCGACGCGGGCGCATGGCCCGACGCAGGGTCGTGGGTCGCTGCGGGCTCGGTCAGCGAGTGCAGCTCCGACAGCAGATCGTCGGCGTCGACCTCGGCGCCCAGCGGCGGCGCATCGTGACCGGGGACCCGGACCGGCTCCGCCCGCCGCGGCTCGACCGGGGGTGGCTCGGCCACGTCGGCCCCGTCGACCTCGTCGGGTTCGACGATCGCCGTCCAGGGCTCCGGTTCGTTCGGGTGATCGGTCGCCGAGCCGATCGCGTTGGTGACGCGGTCGACGGCGGTGGCGACCTCGTGCCCCTCGGGGCAGCGCCCCAGGGGGTCGACGACCACATCCGTAGCGCACGCCGGGCACGGGACTCGAGGCACAGGACGCTCCTGGGGCGCGATCGGGGTGGCCATCGGCGGTAATCTCCGCATGGCCCTGACCGACGTATCGGCAGACCCCCGCCTCGCGTTAAGCGCTCGTGCGCTGTCGCGGACGTCACCGGAGACGTCGGATCGGTGGCCGCCCACCACGCCCCTCTTGGCCATCCGACCGAAAGTCGCCCGTGACCGATCTCGCCGACGGACGGTTGCCGGCTGCCGGCCGGGACGGCAAGGACGCCGCGCTGGTCCAGGCCATGTTCGATCGCGTCGCCCCTCGCTACGACCTCGCCAACGCCGCGCTGTCGTTCGGGCAGGACGCCCACTGGCGTCGCGTCACCGCGCGCGCGGCCCGACCGGACGGCGCCGAGGTGCTGGACGTCGCATCCGGTCCCGGCAACGTGGCCGCGGAGCTGATCGACCAGGGTGCGACCCGGGTGACGGCGCTCGATCTGTCGGAGGCGATGCTGGCCGAAGGCGCGCGACGCGGCCATGCGGGCATCGACTTCGTCCTCGGCGACGCGGAGCACCTGCCGTTCCCCGACGCGAGCTTCGACGCGGTCACGATCTCCTTCGGGCTGCGCAACGTCACCGACCCACAGCGGGCACTCGCGGAGTTCGCTCGGGTCACCCGTCCGGGCGGTCGCGTGGTCGTCTGCGAGTTCGCGGCACCGATCCAGGCATCCGTCCGCCACATCTACCGCCGCTACCTCGTCGGTCTGCTTCCGGAGATCGCGCGGGTCGTGTCGTCGTCGCCGGCGGCCTACCGCTACCTCGCCGATTCGATCCTGGCCTGGCCCGACCGGCGGGAGATCGCCGGGTGGATCGAGCAGGTGGGCTACGGCGAGGTGATGGTCAAGGACCTCGCTGGCGGGATCGTGGCGGTCCACCGGGGCTTCCGACGTTGAGGTGGCACGGTCGCTGACGGCGCGAGCCACCGCTAGACTGACCGCTCGTGAAGCGCTTCACGAAGTCCCATCCGGACGGGCCCAACCCCCGACCTCTCGCTCCCGCCCCACCGTCGTCGGCCGGACCGTCCGTCACCGTCCCCGACCGGTCCACCGCCCCGACCGCACTCGAACCCGACGGCCAGCGCGACCACGCCGAGCGTCGCCCCCCTGCCCGCACGCAGCGAGGATCGAAGCCCATGTCGAGCACGGTGACCTCTCGCCCGGCGGCCCCGGCGACCGGCGAGCACCTCGATGAGGTCACGCATGCCGATGTCGCCATCGTCGGTGCCGGCCCCGGCGGCGCGGCTGCGGCGGCGCACCTCGCCGCCCGAGGCCGCGATGTCGTGCTCCTCGACAAGGAGACCTTCCCCCGCGACAAGATCTGCGGGGACGGGCTGACCCCACGGGTGATCCGCGAGCTGCTCGACCTCGGGCTCGAGGACGAGGCCCACGGCCGCGCCGACGGTTTCGCGGTCCAGCGGGGCCTGCGGATCCATGGTGGCCGTGTGGAGATGGAGCTGCCCTGGCCCGACCTCGACGACTGGCCGAGCTGGGGCGGCACCGCGACCCGCCGGGTGTTCGATGAGACGCTGGTCCGCGCTGCCCAGCAGGCCGGAGCCCGGCTCGCCGAGGGCCACGGGGTCACCGGTCCCATCTGGCGGGACCCTGCGCAGTCCCGCGTGGCCGGGGTCGCCTGGAAGGGCGCCGACGGCCGCGCCGGCACCGTGCGGGCCCCGGTCGTCATCGCCGCCGACGGTGCCGGTGGCCCGATGGGCAAGGCGTTGGGCGTCCGGCGCCGCACCGAGCGGCCGATGGCGGTCGCGGCCCGCGGCTACTACCGCTCGCCGAAGGCCGACGACCCGTGGATCAGTTCGTTCCTGGACCTCCAGGACGGCGATGGGCACCTGTTGTCCGGCTACGGCTGGGTGTTCCCCCTGGACGACGGCACGATGAACGTCGGGCTCGGCCTGCTGTCGACGTCCCGTGAGTTCCAGGGCTCCAACTACCGCAAGCTGCTCGAGTCGTGGGCGACCGGGATGGCGCCGGACTGGCAGACCACCCCGGAGAACCTCACCGAGCCGATCCGGACGGGCCCGATCCCGATGGGGTTCAACAAGACGCCGCTCCATCAGCGTGGTGTTCTGCTCGTCGGTGACGCCGGCGGCATGGTCAACCCGTTCAACGGCGAGGGCATCAGTTACGCGATGGAGGCGGCGCAGCTGGCCGCGGAGGTCACCGACCGCGCACTGGTCACCAAGCGCACGTCCGACCTCGACGCGTACGACCGCGTCCTCCGCGAGCGGATCGGTGGCTACTACACCCTCGGCAAGGTCTTCGCGGAACTGGTCGGCGACCCCCGCGTGATGCACATCTGCACCACCTACGGGATGCCCTACCGGCCGCTGATGAAGCTCGTCCTGAAGATGATGGCCCACCTGACCGACCGTCGCCCTTCCGACACCAAGGACGTGATCCTCAACTCGCTCCAGCGTCTGGCGCCCGCCGCCTGACGTCGCCTGCGCGAGCGTGCCCGCCGCCACGTGTTGCGGCTGGTCGCAGCGCAGCCCTACCGTTGCCCTGGGTGCGGTGTCGCTGACGCGGCCCGGACCCGCCCTCGACCCAGCAGCTCGCGTCCCCACCGCGGGGCACAGGAGACCGTGAACGTGCTGTCCGAGTTCCTCCCGATCCTGCTGCTGTTCGCGCTGGCGACCGCCTTCGCGGTCGGTTCGGTCGCGGTCAGCAGCCTGGTCGGCCCGCGCGTGCCCAACCCCACCAAGTTGGGCGCCTACGAGTCCGGCAACGAGCCGCTGGCGGACGTCAAGAACACGCGCTTCTCGGTCAAGTTCTACATGGTCGCGATGCTGTTCCTGATCTTCGATATCGAGGCGGTGTTCGTCTACCCGTGGGCCGTCGTGTTCCGCGAGCTCGGGTGGTTCGGTCTGGGCCAGATGGTGATGTTCCTCGGGATCCTGGGCGTCGCCTTCATCTACGAGATCGGCCGAGGAGGGCTCGAGTGGGACTAGAGAACAAGCTTCCCAACGGCATCCTGCTGACCAACGTCGAGAAGCTCGTCAACTACAGCCGCTCGACCTCGCTGTGGCCGGCGACCTTCGGACTCGCGTGCTGTGCCATCGAGATGATGACCACCGGTGCGCCGCGTCACGACATGGCCCGGTTCGGCATGGAGGTCTTCCGCGCCTCACCGCGCCAGGCGGACCTGATGATCGTCGCCGGTCGGGTGTCCAACAAGATGGCGCCGGTGCTGCGTCGCATCTACGACCAGATGTCGGACCCCAAGTGGGTCCTGTCGATGGGGGTCTGCGCGACCTCCGGCGGCATGTTCAACAACTACGCCCTGGTGCAGGGTGTCGACCATGTGGTGCCCGTCGACATGTACGTGCCGGGGTGCCCCCCGCGGCCGGAGATGCTGCTCGACGGCATCCTCAAGCTGCACGCGCAGATCCGCGGCGAGACCTTCGCCGAGCAGGGGGCCAAGGCGTGAGCTCCTCCTACATCCCCACCAGCGACCACGGGCTGTACGAGCCGGCGCTGACCTTCGAGCAGCTCGAGGCACGCCTCACGTCCGCGTTCGACGACGTCCGCGTGGAGCACGCCTTCGGTGAGCTCACCGTCCACGCCCAGCCGGACCACCTCGTCGACCTGCTGACGTTCTGCCGTGACGAACTGCACTGTCAGATGCTGGCCGACCTCTCCGGGGTCCACTGGCCAGCCGGCGACCATGTGATCGAGCGGCAGACCTCCACCACCGGCTGGCCCGAGTACCGGATCTCCCGTGAACGCGGGGTCGTCGAGGTGCTCTACATCCTGCGGTCGGTGAGCCACAACCACCGGTTCCGCGTCTCGGTGGGTGTGGACGACGAGGCGCCGGTCCTGCCGACCGTCACCGGGGTCTACCGGACCGCCAACTTCCACGAGCGTGAGGTCTTCGACTTCTTCGGGGTGACCTTCGAGGGCCACCCCAACATGACCCGGATCCTGATGCCCGACGACTGGATCGGGCACCCGCACCGCAAGGACTACCCGCTCGGCGGCGTCGACATCGAGTACAAGCACGACAAGTACATCCCGCCGCCTGACGAGCGTGACCTGCGGGAGGTGATCGACTGATGGCTGCCGACCCCACCAGCGACCCGGGTCTCGGCGACGACAGCCTCGAGCTGTTCGTCGAAGGTGCGGACTGGGAGTCCGTCGTCGACGCCGTCGAGGACGACCGCCTCACCGTCAACATGGGCCCGCAGCATCCCTCCACCCACGGGGTGCTGCGCCTGGTACTGCAGCTCGAGGGCGAGACCGTGGAACGGCTCGACCCGATCATCGGCTACCTGCACACCGGGATCGAGAAGAACACGGAGTACCGCCCGTGGGTGCAGGGCACGACGTTCGTCACCCGGATGGACTACCTCGCGCCGCTGTTCAACGAGACCGGGTTCTCGTTGGCCACGGAGAAGCTGCTCGGCATCGAGGTCCCCGAACGTGCCAACGCCCTGCGCGTGATCCTGCTCGAGTTCAACCGCATCGCCAGCCACCTGGTGTGGCTCGCCACCGGCGGGATGGAGCTCGGGTCGACCACGATGATGACCTTCGGCTTCCGTGAGCGTGAGCACATCCTGGACCTGTTCGAGTCCCAGTCGGGCCTGCGGATGAACCACGCCTACATCCGCCCGGGCGGGCTCGCGCAGGACGTCACCGAGGACTTCGTCGAACGTTGCGAGTCGCTGCTCGAGTTGCTGCCCAGGAAGGTGGCCGACTACGAGGCCCTGCTGCTGAAGAACCCGATCTGGAACGACCGTCTGCGTGGCGTCGGCCATCTCTCGGCGGAGGACTGCTACCAGCTCGGGGTGACCGGTCCGCTGCTGCGTGCCGCCGGTGTGCCGTGGGACCTGCGCAAGGCCGATCCGGTCCTCGGCTACGAGCAGTACGACTTCGAGATCCCCACGGAGAGCGCCGGCGACTCGTTCGCGCGCTTCCTGGTCCGGGTGGAGGAGATCCGCCAGTCGATGCGGATCATCCGCCAGGCGCTGGACACCCTGCCCGGTGGTCCGGTGATGGTCCAGGACAAGTCGATCGCGTGGCCGTCGCAGCAGGCGCTCGGCCCGGACGGGATCGGCAACGATCCGGAGTACATCCGCCACATCATGGGTGAGTCGATGGAGGCGTTGATCAACCACTTCAAGCTCGTCACCCAGGGGTTCACGGTCCCGGCGGGGCAGGTCTACGTCCCGTTGGAGTCGCCCCGTGGCGAGCTCGGGTACGCCATCACCTCGACGGGCACCAACAAGCCCTACCGGGTGCACGTGCGCGAACCCTCCTTCGTCAACCTGCAGGCTGCCGATCAGATGTCCCAGGGCCACATGGTCGCTGACGTCGTCGTGGTGGTCGCGTCGCTCGACCCCGTCATGGGCGGTGTCGACCGCTAGCCCACCGCGACCGCCATCGACGCCGCGCACGTCTCTCGTCCCTGCCCCGAGGAGCCCGACCCCGATGCCCATCTCCGACGCCACCCGCGCGGACGCGGCCAAGCTCGTGCAGCGCTACCCCGTCGCGCGCTCGGCGCTGTTGCCGTTGCTGCATCTGGTCATGAGCGACGAGGGCTACGTCAGCGAGGACGGCATCGCGTTCTGTGCGGAGATGCTCGGGCTGACCAAGGCCGAGGTGGGGTCGGTCTCGACCTTCTACACGATGTACAAGCGTGAACCGTTCGGGGACTACCTGCTCAGCGTCTGCACCAACCCGACCTGTGCGATCGCCGGCGGGCAACGCATCTACGACAGCTACGTCGAGCGGTGCGGTGGCTCGATCGACCGGGATGGCTCCGGGGTGATGGTCGAGCACGCGGAGTGCCTCGCGTTCTGCGACGCCGCGCCCGTGGTGCAGGTCAACTACGAGATGTACGGGCCGCTCGAGCACGATCAGGCGATGGAGCTGCTCGACCAGGCCAAGGCCGGCGACCCGCCGGCGTCCCGGTCGGGTGAGGTGCCCCCGGACATCCGCAGCGTCCACCGCGAGTTCGCGGGGATGGAGGACACCTTCGGGGAGCACCTCATCGAGGCCTCCCGCCGCCAGGCCAGCTCGGCCAACCCGCCCGCCTACCGCTCCGGCGAGACCGAGCTGCCCGTCAGCCACCCCGGTGGGGATCCCATGGGGCACGGAGGTGCGGCCTTCCGGGAGCTCTCCGGGTTCGGTGGGGGGCCGTCCGACGGGTTCGGTTCGATCGAGGCGGCGGTGATCGAGGAGGTGGCCGAGGGTGGCCGCGGCGTCGACCAGCAGCTCGCCGCGCAGGCCACCGTCGACCAGCCGGCCGGCGAGGCGCCGGCCACCGAGGAGCAGCCGACCAGCACCGGTCCGGCGACCCCGCCCGAGGCGGAGCCGGCGGACGAGGCCACCGACGAGGGCGCGGACGAGGCCACCGACGAGGGCGCCGACGGCGCCGAGGAGGCCTGATCATGGGTGCCACCGGGATCGCGTCGGCGATGTCGTTCCGCTACGACATCGAGGACGCGCACGAGATCGACGTCTACGAGCAGCACGGCGGGTACGAGGGGGTGCGCGTCGCCCTCGACATGGAGCCGTCAGCGATCATCGACACGGTCAAGGAGTCGGGCCTGCGCGGCCGCGGCGGTGCCGGCTTCCCGACCGGCATGAAGTGGTCGTTCGTGGCACAGGACACCGGGCGCCCGATCTACATCGTCTGCAACGCCGACGAGGGCGAGCCCGGCACCTTCAAGGACCGCCCGTTGATGGAGGAGGACCCCCACCAGCTGGTGGAGGGCATGATCGTCGGTGGCCTGGCCATCAACTCCGAGCACGGCTTCATCTACCTGCGAGGCGAGTTCCGCCACGCCGGCCGCCGGTTGGCCCGGGCGATCGCCCAGGCCTACGAGAAGGGCTACCTCGGCGCGGACGTCATGGGGTCGGGGCGACGCTTCGACCTCACGCTGCACCGTGCCGCCGGTGCCTACATCTGCGGGGAGGAGACGGCGCTCCTCGACTCGCTCGAGGGGCGGCGTGGGCAGCCCCGCCTCCGACCACCGTTCCCCGCCGCCAAGGGGCTCTACAGCTGCCCGACGACCGTCAACAACGTGGAGTCGATCGCCGCCGTGCCGTTCATCCTGCGGCACGGCGTGGAGTGGTGGCGCCAGTGGGGGACGGAGAAGTCGCCCGGGCCCAAGCTGATGTCCATCTCCGGTGAGGTCAACGCGCCGGGCAACTACGAGGTCGCCCTCGGCACGACGGTCGACGACATGGTCGAGATCGCCGGCGGCATGCGCGAGGGGCGCGAGTTCAAGTTCTTCTGTCCCGGCGGGTCGTCGACCCCGATCCTGCCGGCGACGCTGGGCGGGACCGCCTACACCTTCGAGGACGTCCAGGAGGCCGGGTCGCTGCTCGGGACCGGGGCCCTGATGATCTACTCCGACCAGACGTGCGTGGTGGACGTCGTGTGGGGCTGGACGCGCTTCTACGAGCACGAGTCCTGTGGCAAGTGCACGCCGTGCCGCGAGGGCAGCTACTGGCTCTCGCAGATCTACCAGCGGCTCGAGACCGGCAACGGTCGCGAGGAGGACCTCGAGCTGCTCGAGGACCTGTGCGACAACATCTTCGGTCGGGTCTTCTGCGCCCTCGGTGACGGGATGACCTCGCCGATCGTGTCGAGCCTGAAGCACTTCCGCGACGAGTACCGCGCGCACCTGCGTGAGGGCCGCTGTCCGTTGGGCGCCACGGAGCCACGCCGCGACATCGAGGTGACGCAGATCAGCTCGGGCGGGGGGTACGAGCCGGCGCCGCCGGCGACGCCGCAGGTGCCGGCGACCGAACCGGCAGGGCAGGCTTGACGATGGCGGAGAACCCGGTGGAACACGTCACGCTCACGATCGACGGCCAGGAGATCAGCGTGCCCAAGGGCACGCTGATCATCCGTGCCGCCGAGCAGCTCGGCACGATCATCCCGCGGTTCTGCGACCACCCGCTGCTCGATCCGATCGGCGCCTGCCGGCAGTGCATGGTCGAGCTCGAAGGTGGTCCGCCGAAGCCGATGATGGCCTGCACGACCCCGGTCGGTGACGACATGGTGGTCAAGACCCACCTGACGTCCGACGTGGCCAAGAAGGGGCAGGAGGGCACGCTCGAGTTCCTGCTGATCAACCACCCGCTCGACTGCCCGATGTGCGACAAGGGCGGCGAGTGCCCGCTCCAGGACCAGGCGCTCCAGCACGGCACCAACACCTCGCGGTTCGTCGACCAGAAGCGGCGGTACGACAAGCCGGTCGCCATCAGCCAGCAGGTCCTGCTCGACCGCGAGCGCTGCGTGCTGTGTGCCCGCTGCACCCGCTTCGCTGAGCAGATCTCCGGCGACCCGTTCATCGAGCTGTTCGAGCGGGGCGCGCTGGAGCAGGTCGCGATCTACGAGGACGAGCCGTACGACAGCTACTTCTCCGGCAACGTGATCCAGATCTGCCCGGTCGGGGCGTTGACCTCCACCGACTACCGGTTCAAGTCGCGGCCGTTCGACGCGGTCACCGCCCCCACCGTCTGCGACCACTGCTCGGCCGGCTGCACCATGACGGTCCAGTCCCGGCGGGGCGAGATCCAGCGGCAACTGGCGCGTACCAACATGGCCGTCAACGAGGCGTGGACCTGCGACAAGGGTCGGTTCGGGTTCGCCCACCTCACCGACGACATCCGCATCACCGAGCCGAAGCAGCGCGAAGGCGGGCAGTTGACCACCGCGTCGTGGGCCGAGGCGCTGACCGCCACGACCTCCGCGATCCGTGAGGCGCAGGCGCAGGGCCCCGGACGGGTCGCGGTCGTGACCGGTTCGCGGCTCGCGGACGAGGACGCCTACGTCACGTCCAAGTACGCCCGGACCGTGCTCGGCACCGACGATCTCGACCACCGCACGCGGTTCGCGCCGACCAGCGAGGTCGACGAACTCACCGCACTGATCGGCCGCGACACCGCGACCTACGCCGACGTGGAAGCCGCTCCGGTGATCGTGGTCGCCGGGTTCGATCCGGAGGAGGAGGTCCCGATCCTCCATCTGCGGCTGCGCAAGGCGTGGCGGCAGTCCAAGGCGCGCATCGTGGTCGTCGGGTCCCACCTCGGCACCCTCGCGGACCTGGCCTGGCGCCGCGTCCCCGCCGCGGTCGGGACCGAGGCGTCGGCGTTGGCCGCACTGATCGACGGCGACGACGAGGTCGCGCAGGCGCTGGCCCAGCCCGGTGCACCGGTGGTGCTCGTCGGCGAGCGCGCCGGCGCCG
>SKNP01000486.1 GCA_007120485.1 Nitriliruptoraceae bacterium | reverse complement strand
CCGCGACGCGGCGCGGGACTTCACCGTACCGAGCCAGAACCTGGTCTACGCGGACGTCGACGGGCACATCGGCTACCAGGCGCCCGGTCGCATCCCGGTCCGGCGCGCCGGCGACGGGACGTTGCCGGTCCCCGGCTGGACCGGCGAGTACGGCTGGGACCGGTACCTCGACTTCGAGGAGCTGCCATGGATCGTCGACCCGGACAGCGGCTACATCGCGACGGCGAATCAGGCGGTGCTGCCGGACGGAGAGCTCCCGTTCCTCACCGAGGATCCGAACCACGGCTTCCGTGCCGCACGCATCGTCGAGCTGCTCGAAGCCCAGGAGCGCTTCTCGCCCCAAGAGCTTCTCGACATGCAACTCGACGAGCGCAACGGCAACGCCGACACCCTCGTGCCGTTCCTCGTCGACCTCGGCGCCGCTGATGACGACCGGGTGGTCGCCATGCAGACGCTGCTCGCCGACTGGGACCACGTGGATGCCGCAGATTCAGCTGGAGCCGCGGCCTTCAACGCCACCTGGAGCCACCTGCTCGCGAACACCTTCCACACCGACCTGCCGGAGTTCGCCTGGCCGTCTGGCAACGCTCGCTGGTGGGAGGTCGTCCGCAGGCTGCTCGACGACCCGGAGGCGGTGTGGTGGGACGATCCCGCAACGGACACCACCGAGCTCCGTGACGATCAGCTTCGGGCTGCATTGGTCGATGCCCACGACGAGCTCACCGAGCGGCTCGGTGACGACGCGGACGACTGGGCCTGGGGTGAGCTCCACACCCTGGAACTGATCCACGGCACCTTCGGCGCCTCCGGGATCGGACCGGTCGAGGCGCTGTTCAACCGCGGGCCGCTGGAGGTCGGTGGCGGCTCCGACATCGTCAACGCCAACGGCTGGTGGGCCCCCAACGGGTACGAGGTGATCTGGGTGCCGTCGATGCGCATGGTGCTCGACCTCGGCGACCTCGATGCCGGCCGGTGGATCCACCTCACCGGCCAGTCGGGCCGCCCGTTCCACTCGCACTACACCGACCAGGCCGAGCGGTGGCGTGACGGGGAAACCATCGCGATCGCCTTCAGCAGCGATGCGGCCGAGGCAGCTGCACAGGACCGGTTACGGCTCGTCCCCGAGCCCTGATCTGCCCGTGAAGGACGCGGGGCGTTCTCCCTCGCCCGTGGCTGACGCGCAGGAGGGATCGCCGCACGAGGTGGACCCAGTACGTTGGCGGGGCCGAGCGCCTCCGCTCACGTGGGGTTCCGGCCCGATCGGCGGCGGGCGTGATGCGACTTGGCGAGGACGAGGAGACGGCGGTACGAGCGGTCTACCTCGCCGTGCTCGCCGTCCCGATCGTGCTGGTGCTTGCGATCTGGCTCGCCGGTGTCGGCTCCGACGACGCCTTCCGTCGGATCGCGTTGCCGGGTCTGCTGCTGATCAACGGCCCTCTCATGGTGTTGGTGTGGCGGCGTCGGGTCTCGCTCGCGGTGTTGGGGCTGTGGGTGTTCCTCGGTCCTACGGCGTGGGTGCTTGGACGACTGGTGACGTGGGAGCTCGCACCGTCCACGCGACCGGACAACTTCGGCCTGCTCATCGCCGCGTTGGCCTGGTACGGGGTCGTGTTCGCACTCGCCTTCCTGGTGTTCGGCACGCGACGCGGGGTGAAGGTGGCGATCGGCAGCTACCTCCTGCTCTACCTCGGGGCCACCGTGTCTGCGTTGAGTGGCATGCTGGCGGATAGCGGCTCGATCGGGGTCGTTGTGTTCCTCGCGGCTGGCCACTTCGTCCTGATCCTGGTCGTGTGGGTGCTGGCGCGCAACGTCGAGCGCTTGGCCTCGGCCCGCGCTCGGGCGGAGCTGATGGAATCGCAGGCCACGACCGACCCCCTGACCGGTATCGCCAATCGCCGACGCGTCGATGAGGAGCTGCTGCGGCAGGTGGCTCGAGCCCGTCGGTACCGGCAGCCCTTCGCTGCGGTCCTGGCGGACCTGGACCACTTCAAAGCCGTCAACGACACCTACGGGCACGACGTGGGCGATGAGGTCCTCGTGACGGCAGTCGCGCGACTCCGCTCGGCCATCCGCGGGACCGACCTACTGGGACGTTGGGGCGGTGAGGAGTTCGTGATCCTCGCCCCCCAGACCTCGCACGCGGATGCGTGCGCCCTCGCCGAGCGCTGCCGGGTGGCGATCACCGACCACGGTCACGAGGACCCCGGAAAGCGGATCACCGCGAGCTTCGGGGTCGCAACCCTCGACGTGGACGAGGACGATGCACGTTCGCTGACGCGTCGGGCCGACCTCGCCATGTACGCAGCCAAGAGCGAGGGCCGCGATCGCGTGGTTGGGATCGCTGGTCCGTCCGAGACCGGTGAGGTGGACCGGCTGCCACGCCAGGTCGTCGGCGAGGACGCATGACCACCCGGGCTCGTCAGGTACCTCGTCGGGGCCGTGGACGTCGCGTTCCCATCCCTGATAGCCAGTCGCGCAGTGACCTCAGCAGACGAGGTCGAAGGCCACGTCCATGGCGTCGCCCTGCTCACCGTCGGGCTCGTCGTCACCGACCTCGATGATCTCGAACTCCCGCTCGGCGCTGGTGCCGTCCCAGTCGATCTCGATCGGGTCGCTGCCCTCGACCGGCTCCCACCGGTGTCCGTCGAACTCCTCCTCGAGCTCCACCGGTTCGCGACGCAGCTCCGGGGTCCGGGCGACCCCTTCGTCCTGGGGGTTCTCGTCGATGCTGAGCACCAGCTCCAGCTCCGGATCGTGGTCCGGGTTCCGCGGGTCGTAGCCACGCACGCGAATCTCCACCGCCTCGTGCTCGAACTGCTCTTGGCACTGGGCGAAGTGCAGCTCGGCGTCCTCGCCGTCGACGGTCACCGTCGATGCTTCGGGGTCACCGTCACCACGCGCTTCATCGCCGTTGTCGCCATCGTCGTTGTCGGACCCGTCGTCGTCACCATCGTCAACGTCCTCCTCACCGGCCGGGTCATCCACCTCCTCGCCGGTCTCGCCGGCCTCGTCAGCCCCGCATGCCGCCAACACCAACGCCGCGGCCGACAGCAGGACGGCCACTCGCCGGCCCCGACGTCCCGACTCCTCGTTCACCCACAACGGCCTCATCGTGTACCCCTTGATCGTCCCCGCCGGGCTGACCTGACCGGATCGGCCCGGCCGGCCCTGCATTCCATCGCGGCCGAGTCCCCCGGCCGTCGAGCATCCACCAGCGGACGCCCCGCACGAGACCGTCAGGGTCAACGCCCCGGGACGAAAGCCCCGGTGCCACTCAGTGCGCGACCGGAGAGAGCACACGTCCCTGCGCCGCACGGCCACGGTCACCGTCCGCCCTCGTACGGCCGACCAGGCCAACAACATGCACGCTCCGGGAGCTGCCGTTCAAGCGCCTGGACACGGCCTGGGGACCGCCCCAGGACATCAGCGGCATCAACCCGTGACCGCCAGACCTCGGACACCACCACTTCGGGGCTCACCCGACGATCTCGACCCCGATGACGCCGCCCCGTCGATCATCGCCGTCTGCACGCCGTTGATCGACCTGCTAGGTAACGACCTCCCCCACGACATCGCCGCCCTGGCGAGCGACTGACGGAGGGCGGCCGACCGCCCACCGGTCCTGCCGGTCGCAGCCACCCAAGGACGGACCTCGTGACGGACCAGGCTGCACCCCAGTGGGCGCTGGCACTCCTCGCGCTGGCGTGGGGAGGTAGCTGGCTGGCTGCCATCTGGGCCTGCTGGACGGGGCGGTGGAAGGGCTTGGCAGACGGCCACACCGGCGACGCCTGGAACACGATCCTGCTCGGCCAGGCCGTCAGCTTCGTCCTCGTCGGCATCACGCTGGCCACGGGTGCCGGCTGGCCGCTCATCCCCGCCGCAGCCGCCTTCGTGCTCGGCGTGGCGCTGTACCTCGTAGGAGCGTTCGTCGACCTACGGTGGCTGCAGCCCCGTTGGGAGCGTGAGCACCGCGGCTTCCGTCGACGGGACCGCTGAGGCGGCCCCGAGGCTGACCGTGATGAGGTCCAGACCGAACCCGACCCAGACCGGAACCCCCGGGGCCGGATGGCGGTCACGGAGCTCGGCCGCCTCGGCAGCACACCGGTGCGCGGCCTCGAGCTCACCGAGACGCAGCCGCGCGGACGCTTCGATTCCGCTGGCGACGACGGCGGCGGTCGGAGACCTCGGAGTCGTCGTCTCTCCGAGACGCCTCACCGCCGACCGGACATCGCCCAACAACAGATCACACAACGCGGCGAGCATGAGGGCGTCAGCGCCCGCGCGAAGATCCGGATACGCGCGATAGCCGGCTTCAGCGACGCGCCGGGCTCGCACCGGATCGGTGCGACCGACGAGCAGACCGGCCGCACGGCCCAGCACCGCGCTGGCCGCGTCGTCGCGGGAGGCTGCGGGATCGGCTGCCAGGGAGCTGTAGCGAGCGAGCCCGCGGCTCGTCCGACCCGGCCCCTCGGCCTCGAAGCTCGCGAGGCACCTCGATGTGGCACGCCCGCCGGCCGCAACGTGCCACGCGCGCGGCACGGATCGATCGGCGAGGTGGCTGCTGGTCACCGTCGGGGCTCCGATGCCGTCAGTGTCTCCCCCTGCCCTCGGGGAGAGGCCCGGGGAAGCTGGCGCGGTGATGGACCACAGGGCGGCCGAGCTCGTTCGCCCGACCGCCCAGGGTCCTTGCGGCCATCGTGCCCCACGTGGCCGCGGCCCCCGGTCAGCTGATGCCCCTCATCGCCGACCGGCCCCGCGCGCTCTTGCTGCCTTCGGCTCGCGCCGTGCCATGCCCGTGCGTTCGGCGCCTCGTTCACGACGCCGAGCCCATGGACATGACCCCTAGCGGCACGTCGCGTTCCTCCCCGGTCTGCGCCCTCATCGCCGTTCCAGGCGACGGTTGGCACCGTAGAGATCCCGATGGGGGTCCGAATGGGGAGGATCCCCTAGGTTTCCTCCGCCCCAGGGAGCACCGGCGCTTCGGGCCGATCAGGGATCACAGCAGGTCCCGCTCCCGAGCGACGTGGGCAGCCTCGGTGCGCGAGGCGGCATCGAGTTTGGCCAGGATGGCGGAGACGTGGTGCCCT
The DNA here is from genome assembly GCA_007120485.1 of Nitriliruptoraceae bacterium. Taxonomy (GTDB): domain Bacteria; phylum Actinomycetota; class Nitriliruptoria; order Nitriliruptorales; family Nitriliruptoraceae; genus SKTG01. The sequence goes on along the minus strand of SKNP01000486.1, from coordinate 5,063 downwards.
GCGGTCTTGGGGGAGATGAAGAGCCGCTCCGCGATCTGCGCGTCCGTGAGGCCGAGATCGAGCATCTGGAGGACCTCTACCTGCCGAGGCGTGAGTCCAGCCGGGTGCTCCGAGGTGGCGCGCATAGGCCCCTTCGGGACGCCTCGCACGCCCAGCTGGCGCAGGCGGCGACGAACGCGGGAGGCGAGCGGCTCCGCACCCAACGCGTCCAGCGTCTCGAGCGCGCGACGCAGGTCGGCCGGATCGTCGCTGTCCGAGAGGGCCTCTGCGGCTTCGTAGGTGCAGCCGATCGTCTCCCACGCCGCCGCCGCCTCCCGCCACCGGCCCGCGACGTGCAACGCGTACGGTCGGGCGGCGTCGTCGGGCAGCTCATCGAGCAGACCGGCCCGCCACGACCAGTACCCGAGCTCTCCCACCGCCCACGGCAACCGCAGCTCGCAGGCCTCCTCGAAGGTGCTGGCCAACGCCTCGGGGATCCGCTCCGGCGAGCCGGCGAGCCAGGCGGCCTCGGCTCGCCCTGCGGCGAAGTGCCACCGACGGGGAAGATCCTGCGAGTCCGCGACCCGCGACCACCCGTCGTCGAGGTACGGGGAGGGGTCTCGATCGCCACGTCGGGCATGGAGCCGTCCCAGTACGCCGACGGCCGCCAAGCGGTACTGCAGATCGTCGCCCGGCTGGTCCAGGGGGACCTGCGCCAACCAGCGCTCCGCCGCCTCCCAGTCACCCACCTCGAACCGGACACGCCCGACCCAGGCAGCGAGGAAGTGCACGTAGCCGGGGATGTCACCCTTCTCAGCCAGTTCGTACCCCTCGTGCAAGGCCGGTTCCGCAACGTCGTACAGCCGCGATTCCGCTGCCGCGGAACCGAGGTTCATCCAGGCCAACGCGGCGTGGTCGTCCAGGCCGATCGACAGGGCGATCTCCGCACTTCGCTCCAGATCGCTCGCGCCGTCGACCTCGCCCCGCAACAGCCTGGCCATCCCGCGACCGTTCAAGCCGCGCGCGAGCGCGCGGTCGGCGCCGAACTCCTCAGCCAAACTGATGGCGGGGTCCAGCCATGCCTCCACCTCCCCCAGCCGACGCAGCATCAGCAGGATGTTCGCCACGTGGGCCCAGGCATCGGCGAGCGCCGCGCTCGGTTCGACCTGCTCCAGCACCGCAGCCGACCGCTCGGCCCAGTGGAGCGCGCCATCGGGGTCGCCCGAGTGCCAGTGGGCGATCGAGTGACCGAACATCACGTCACCAAGCTTGATCGGGTCGTCGAGCTGCTGCCAGAGGCCAACGAGTCGCTCGGTGGCCTCACGCATCTTGTGGGGCTCGTCGACCTGGCCGATCGCGCGGGCGTAGCCCTCCCAGAGCTCCACCAGCTCCTCGGTGGGGACACCCTCGGCGTGCCGGAGCGCACGGCTCCACTGCTCCGCCGATTCGCGTCGAGCACCGAGCTCGACCGCTCGACGCGCCGCACGGACGGCGAAGGTCCGTGCCGTCGACGCGAGACCGGCGAGCTCCGCGTGGTGGGCGATGCGCGCCGCATCCACAGCATCCCCGTCGCGATCGGTCAACGACTCGACCAGCCTGGTGTGGAGGGCGCTGCGACGCGCAGGCAGCAGATCGGCTTCCACCGCCAAACGCGTGAGTTCGTGCCGGAACATCACGGTGCCAGGCGCGTCTCGTTGGAGGAGCCCACCCGTGACCGCGGCATCGATGTCCGCCTCCGTGGCACCGGAGAGCGCGGCCAGCAAGGCGGTATCGACACGTGCTGGCACGATCGCCGCTGCCTCGACCACCTGACGCACCCGGTCCGGCAGTCGCGCCATCCGTGCCGCGATCGAGTCTCGGACCCCCATCGGCACGCCGTCACGGTCACCGCTGCGCAGCGCCTCGGTCGCCAGGAACGGGTTCCCCTGCGTCGCGGCATGCAGCTGATCGAGGTCCACGTCGTCGACGCCCAGCTCCCGAGCCAGGTCCGCGATCCCGGCCCGGGTGAGGGACGGGAGCTCGATACGACACAGCCCGGGCGCCGTCGCCAGATCCCCAAGTGCGATCCGGAGCGGATGATCGGCACCGAGATCCGCGGTCCGTGCGGTGACGATCACCACGCCGTACAGCCCATCCAGCCGCCGGCCCACGAACCGCAGCAGGTCCAGCGTCGCATCGTCAGCCCAGTGGGCGTCCTCGATCACGGTGACGCTGACCGACGACGGTGAGGCCAACTCGGCGTGGAACCGATCGAAGACCAGCTGTCGTGACGCATCCGCGCCGATCGGTTCCTCGTCGCCGGTCACGAGCCGATCAGCCATATCCAGGATCGGCCCGAGCGGCCGGGGAGTGGCCAGCGGATCGGACGCACCGATGGCGACCCGAGCGCCTCGGACCGTGCGGACGAACTCCCGGACGACGGTCGTCTTCCCGGCACCGGCTTCCCCCTGCAGCACGACCAGCCGTCCCTCGCCCCCTCGAGCTGCCGCGAGGCATGCTTCGAGCTCTTGAAGCTGGGTTGCGCGCTCGATGAGGGTCATGCGTGCGCAGGGTAGGAGGGTCCGGTCCTCTTGCGATGGTTGAGCGACCTCCACAAGGCGGGGTGTTCCGACAACGCACAAGGCTCCCTGCGGACCGACCCGTCGCCCCTGGCACAGAACAAGGCCCCGTGAGCAGTGACTCGCCCCGGGGCCTTGCCAGTGCTGCACCAGCGTCGATGCTCACCTGGATCGCGTGATGCGCTGGTTGTTACTCGACGGTGACGGTGATCGTCTCCGTATCGCCGAAGGCGATGTGGGCACCATCGCCGAGTTGCACGCAGAGTTCGTAGGTCCCGGGTTCGAGTTCGATCTCCCGTGAATCGGAACCGTCACCGAGGTGGAAGCGGCCTTCCGCCTCATCCTCGTCGCTCGGGCCGGGGATGACCTCAGCCGTGTCGTAGCAGCCGATGTCGGCGAGGACGTGCAGGTGGGCTTCGCCAACCTCGGGTGCGCCTGCCTCCACGAGGTCGACACCCTCGGCGGCCAACTCGACGGTGAACGTCTCCGACACCGTGTCGCCGTCCTGCGGGGACTCGAACGATGCCTGGGCATCCGGTTGATCGTCGACGCTGTAGCCGTTCGCCTCGCCCTCGCCTTCGATCTCCTCCACGTCGTCTTCCGTCTCCTCGACATCGTCGCCGTTGGCGCAGGCAGAGAGCGCCAGGGCGAGGATGACGGCGATCGCGCTGATGCGTCGCATGGTTGTCCTCCGTTCGGTCGTTGGATCGATCCGGGCCGCTCGCCAAGTACGTGACGGAACCGGCCCGCGGATCGCGGTCGCTCGGCAACCGGGCACCGCCATGCCCACCGTCGTGATGACCCCGAACGGCTGCGGCTGACGGTCCGTGCCCCCGGTCGGTCTGTCAACCACGTTCTTTCACTGCGCGGCCGCTGCCGGGGTTTGGCAGACTCTCCTCTATGACTACCTCGACACCATCGATCCGGCCGGTCGAGTGGATCCCCGCTTCGCAGGTGCTACGGCACGAGGAGCGCGACTTCACCGTCTGGCTGGTCGACAACCTCGAACTCATCGGCGAAGCCCTGGGCCTGGACCAGATCACCTTGCTCGAGCGCGAGTCGCGGGTCGAGTCCTTTCGCGCCGACATCCTCGCCGTCGCCGACGAAAGCAGCGACGATGGCCTCCCGCCGCACTGGCAGTCCAGACCGGCATGCGTTCCTGACCGCCCTTGCGACGCGGGTCGAAGAGCCGCTGCTCACGGCTGGCTACAAGCAGGTGCGGTTGCGCGAGGGACGTCCACACCTGCGCCTGTGGCTCCCGATGGACCATCCGCTCGCCGGACGGACCAGCTACATCTCCCTTCGAGCCAAGGGAGGGGAGCTCGCGTTCCGGCACATCATCCGCACCGGGTCCCTGGACGACTCCTGGCGGATCGTGGAACGGCTACGCCAGGCCTACGCCGAGCGGCTGGCGGAAGCGCTGCCCGACGAAGCGCAGGTGATCTGGCACACCGCCGATGACCGCGCCAACGCCGCCAACGATCAGGTCCGCATCGTCCACACCGGCGGCGGCTACGACGACCTCGACCCCGATGACGCCGCCCAGTGGGTTCTCGCCGTCTGCCGCGTCTGGCTCGAGCTGCTCAGCGACGGACTCCCCGACGAGATCCGAACCCTCGCCGGAGGTTGACCGCCGTCGCTTCGGCTGCATGGGCGTCGGTGCAGCCCTGCGCGTGAACTCGGGTGGGCCTCACACCGACGCGCACGGTCAGCCCCGACGCGTACGGTCAGCCGGACGAACCTGGCCGATCACAACAGGGCCCCGTGACGAGAGACTCGTCACGGGGCCTGTCAGTGCCGCATCAGCGTCGATGCTCACGTGGGTCGTGTGATCGGCTGGACGAGACCCGTTCCCACACCCCCTTGGTGGGGTGTCGGCCGGTCGCCCGTCCCCGCCGGACGGCCCTTGGTGGCCGCGCCAGCGGTGCTGATCATCACACGGGTCTTCCACGGATGACAGGGACGTTCGTCCCATGAACGCGGTCCGAACGCGCCCGAAGTGGGGTGTTCCGGAAATGCACAGGACCCGCGCACGGGCATGTACGAGACCGATCTCAAGGGGCTTGGCCGTTCCGGGCCGCAGCCAGGACACCACGTTCCACAGCAGCACAGCCTTGGAAGCCAGTGTGAGGCGCCGCCTTCTGTGGATCCTCGCACCACGTCCGGAGAGAACGAGGGGTTGCCGGAGTGGTCGGCGCGCGAGGTCAGCAGAGGTGGCCCGCTCCCTCAACCACTGCTGTCCCCGGCAGAGCGAGGGTCACGCTGTCGGCGGCCATCTGGTTCGGCGGCAGTAGCCGCTGCCCCTGAAAGCGAGGAGCGGGACGATGACGAGAATAATCCAACCGATCGTGCTCCGTACTCCTCCGAGCTTCGTGGGTGCAGTGGTGATGGGAGCGGCCCGTTTAGAGGAGCACGACGACGAGGATGACGATCAGGACGAGTGTTCCGAGTCCGATGCTGATTCCCATGGCTGCCTCCTTCCGTGGTCGTGGGCGGTGTCCGACGAGTGGTGGCCGGTCGGTACGT
>SKNP01000439.1 GCA_007120485.1 Nitriliruptoraceae bacterium | reverse complement strand
CCCCGGCCGTCGAGCCGCTGCATCCGGCGCCGGTGCCGCCCAACCCGGACCTGCGTATGACCGACGCCGAGGCCCGGTACCCGGGGGAGGCCAGCGCCGCGCTCACCGGCGTCGAGCTCGCGATCGCTCCGGGGCAGCGGATCGCGGTGATCGGGCGATCGGGCGCCGGGAAGTCCACCCTCGCCGCGTTGGCGGTCCGGTTCCTCGATCCCGCGGCTGGTCGGGTGGAACTCGGCGGGGTGCCGGCGACCTCGCTGGCCGGGGACGACGTCCGGAGCGTGGTCACGCTGGCACCGCAGGAGGCGCACCTGTTCGGCGGCACGATCGCCGACAACCTCCGGCTCGGGCGTCCCGAGGCGTCCGACGGGCAGCTGTGGTCCGCCCTGTCGGCCGCACAGCTCGACGACTGGGTCGCGTCCCTGCCCGCTGAGCTCGCCACGGTGGTCGGCGACGGTGGCCGATCGCTGTCGGGTGGGCAACGCCACCGGTTGGTGCTCGCCCGCACCCTGCTCGTCGGCGGGCCGCTCGTCGTGCTCGACGAACCGACCGCCGACCTCGACCCCCTGACGGGCCGTCGGTTCCTCCGTGACGCACTGGCGGTGGGGCGTGAACGGGGTGTGGTGCTGCTCACCCACGATCTGCGTGCCCTGCCGGTGGTCGACGAGGTGGTGGTCCTGGACGCTGGTCGCGTGGTCGCCCGCGGTCACCATGACCAGCTGTTGCACGACGATCCGGGCTACGCCGCCTGGTGGGAACTGGAGCGGCCGGACGCGCCCACCGTGGCCTACCGGCCGGGGGACCGGGGCGTCCACGGGCCGGGGCGAGCGCCCTGAACGTGCGGGTGGGCCTCGCTGTTCCGGCCCGTGTGCGCACCGCACGCACGGTGGATGGTGGCCGGTCGGACAGTGGCCGATGACTACCATGGGAGGTGACGGAACGCCCACGTGGGGTCCCGGCTGCCAGGTGGGTCGGGACCCTTCCATATGTCAGCACAGGTGGTGCGTCAGGAGCCCGCGACATGCAGATGCTGCGTCGAGACGAGCCGCGGGAGCGGCGGAAGGATCCGCGCAAGCGGCGCCGCCGTCGTCTGATCGTGCTCGTCGTGGTGCTCGCCGCGGTGCTGGCGACCCCGATCCCGTGGCTGCACATCATCTCCGACGACCCGCCCGGGACCGCGTGGCGTCTGGATGGTCGGCTCGAGGTCAACGACACCCCGATCGAGCCGGCGGGCGAGTGGACGTGGCTGGCGGTCGGCCGGCCACAGCTGGTCGGGGAGTGGCTGTGGGACGAGCTGGTCGGTAGCGACGACCGGCCCGACGACCTGCGCGCGGGTCCGGTGACGCGCAGCCCGGCGCTGAGCGAGCCCTCCGCGGCGGCGGTCGGGTTGCGCCACGCCGGTCGGGACGTGCCGCTGGGCCTGATGGTGGAGGCGCGCTACCCGACGATCGAGGGGCTGCCGCAGTCGGCGATCATCTCCTCGGTGGACGGCATCCCGCTGACCGATCGCGGTGCCTGGGAGCGGGCCACCAGCGGGTGGGAAGCACAGGCCGGGCTGCCCAGCCAGTACGAGGAACCGCAGGAGGAGTTCACCTTCCGGCTCGGGGACGGGCGCACGTTCACCACCGACGGGCCCGGGTTGCCGTACGAGGTGATCAACACCCTCGACCTCGCGCCGGAGGGGCTCACCGCAGGCATCACGTTCGCGATCGCCGACTGGCTGCCGGTCGACTGGTTCCGCGACCTGTCGCTCGGCAGCTCCCACGGGTCGATGGTGGCGTTGACGACCTACGCCCACGCATCGGGGACGGACCTCGCACAGGGACGCCACATCGCCGGTACCGGCGGGATCCGCGGGGACGGGGAGATCACGCGCATCGGAGGGCTGGAGGCCAAGGCCAAGGCGGCCAACCGTGCTGGCGCGCAGGTGCTGATCATCCCGGCGACCCAGCGCTACCAACTCAACGACGTGGACCTGCCCGGCACGACGGTGGTGCCGGTCCGCACCTTGCAGGAAGCGATCGACTGGCTCGAGCAGCCGGTGACCTAGCCCCACCGAGGCCGGGTATCTGGGCTCGCCGTCCCACGCCGGGGGCCACCGCTTGCGGCCACGCGCTGCGCCTCGCCGGTCCACACGCTCAGCGCCTACCGGTCTGCACGCTCAGCGCCTACCGGTCTGCACGCTCAGCGCCGTACCGGTCTGCACGCTCAGCGCCTCGCCGGTCCACGCGGCCCTGCGGGTGCGGTGCCCCGGTCAGCGCTGCGAGCCGTCCGCCGCTTCCAGCCACCGCAGCAGCGTCCGCACGGCCACGCCGGTGCCGTGTCGGGGCAGGTGGTAGCGGTCCTCCTCCTGCCAGAACGGCCCGGCGATGTCCAGGTGTGCCCACGGCGTGCCGTCGACGAACTCCCGCAGGAACAGCGCCGCCATGGTCGCGCCGGCCTCGTCCCCACGGCCCAGGTTGTCCAGGTCGGCGACGTCCGACTCGAGGTTCTCGCGCAGGTCCTCCCACAGCGGGAGGTGCCAGGTGGCCTCGCCGGCGGCGTCGGCCGCGGACAGCAGCTGCCGTAGGAGGTCGTCGTCGTTGGCGAAGATGGCGCTGGCGCGCTTGCCGATCGCACGGAAGGCGGCACCCGTCAGGGT
>SKNP01000249.1 GCA_007120485.1 Nitriliruptoraceae bacterium | reverse complement strand
TCTCGAGCAGGTCGGTCCCGATATGGCCGGTACCGACGATCGCGCACGGCGTCCCCATGGCGAGCCTCCTGGATCAGATGAAACGGCAGCCGACCGAACCGAGCCGGTCGAGATCGGCGCGGACCTGGTCGCCGGCCACGACCGGGAACGCCGCGTGCAACGAGCCGGTCATCAGCAGCTGCCCCGGTTCGAGCGTGACGCCGTAGGGCGCCAAGGTGTTGGCCAGCCAGGCCACCGCGGCGATCGGATCGCCCAACGCGGCAGCCCCTGCCCCGGTCGCCACCACCTCACCGCCGTGACGGATCACCATCCCGGTGGTCCGCAGATCCAAGCCATCGGTCGGCACCACCTGGGAGCCGAGCACGACCGCGCCGCAGCTGGCCAGATCCGCGATCGTGTCGACCAGCGAGATCCGCCAGTCCTCGATCCGACTGTCGACCAGCTCCAGGGCGGCCACCGCACCACCGATCGCGTCGGCCGCCTGCAGGGTCGTGACCTGCGGACCGGCCAGTGGCCGCTCGAGCACCAGACCGATCTCCGCCTCGACCTTGGGCTGGATGAACCGCTCGACCGCCAGGGCCGCACCATCGCCGTGCACCATCGCCGACAGCACCGGTCCGTAGTCGGGCTCGTCCACACCCAGCAGCTGCTGCATCGGCTTGGAGGTCAGCCCGAGCTTGTAGCCGACCACCTCGCCGTCCCCGCCATCGCGCAGCCGCGTCACCAGGGCGTCCTGGATCGCGTACGCATCCGCGACCGTCAGCGACGGATCCACCTCCGACCGCGGCGCGATGGGCCGCCGGTCACGGCGAGCCGTGAACAGCGCGTCGGCGTGGTCTGCTGGGGTCATGCGCTCGACGCTAACGAGGCCTGACCGCACCCCTCCTCCGGTGTTCCGCGGAGCGGAACCTCACGCCAGAGGCGCGGCGTCCTCCTCACCGGGGTAGCTGAACGTCAACCGTTTGGAGGCGACCGCCGCGGCCTCCACGACCAGGTGGATCAACTCATCGCGACGAGGGTCCATACGCGGGGCCGGACCGGCGACGCTGATGGCAGCGACCGCTGCGCCGGTGCGGCCGCGGATCGGTGCGCCGACGCTGACCACACCCGGTTCGGACTCGTGCGCGTTGATGGCGTAGCCCTGTCGACGGACCGAACGCAGCTCCCGCCGCAGCTCGCGGACGTCGGTGATCGTCGCCTCGGTCTTGGCGGGCAGCTGCCAGCCGTCCAGGATCCGGTCGAGCGCCTGGTCGTCGAGGTAGGCCAGCAGGCACTTGCCGGTCCCGGTCGAGTGCGCGTCGTTGCGGGCGCCCACCGCGAGGAACAGCCGCAGGGTGTTGGGGCTCTCGAGCCGTTCGATGTAGACGACCTCGCGCCCGTCGAGCACGGCCATCTGGACCGTCTCGCCCGTACGGACCCGCAACATGCTCATCGGCAGCAGCACCGCCTGGTGCAGGTCCGTCGGCGAGGACGCGGCCGTGCCGAGCTCGAACACCGCCAGCCCCAGCCGGTACCGCCCGCTCACCGGATCCTGCTCGACCAGCCGTTCCGACTCGAGCGTCGCCAGCAGCCGGTGCACGGTGGACTTGCCCAGCCCGAGCCGCGTCGCGAGCTCGGTGACCCCCAGATCCCGCTGGTTGGAGCTGAACTGCTTCAGCAACCGGGCCGCGTTGGTCACCGACGACAGGGTGCGGCGGCTTCGTTCGCTCGGCGCGGCCGCCACCGCGTCGCCCGGCAGCTCGGCCGACGCGGGATCGACGGTGTCGCTCATCTCGGCACGCCCCTCAGGTCGATGCCAGGTGCGCGTTGGCCAGGCCGCTGCCCGCGTGCATCGCGTGGTGAGGGGTCAGGGCGGAGTCGGGCCCGAGGACCAGGTGGTAGAGGCTGGTCGTCACCCCCAGCAGCGAGCGCACGTGCGCGCTCGGCTCGGTCCCGGCCGGCAGCGGGGACCCGAGCGCCGGCACGACCGTCGGGTCCAGGAACCGCACCTGCCACGCCAGCGGGCCGACCTGGCCCGACATCGGCTGCTCGTGCGCGGCCAGGGCCGGCAGCGGATCGCGGGTCGCCAGCAGGTGCATGCCGGGGCCGCCGACCACCGCGACGGTGAACGGCGCCGCTGCCAGCGGCAGCTCGGTCGTCGCCGTGGACCCCGCCCCGTCGACGGCTTCCAGGTAGGCCTCGTGCAACGCCGCGATGTACGCCGCGAAACCGCGTCGCAGGTCGCCCGGCTCATCGGCCGTGGAGTTCCCAGGTGCGTCGCGCACCGGCGTCCCGACACCGTCATCCGCGCGCGTCCTGCGCTCGTCGGACGCGGGCGCCCGCGCTCGCTCCTCTGTCACGTTGCCTCCGGAGGTGAGCAGCTTCGAGCCAACCGTAGAGGGCTCACCACCTCGGTGACTGTTCCGCCACGAGGAACGCTCCCGCGGTGATGGCCACCGCTCAGGCATGGTCGCCATCGCGGACGTCGCCGGCCGGGATCGTCATCGCCCGCGAGACGGCGCCCGTGCACCACCGACGAGCACCACCGACGAGCGACCGACCAGCACCACCGACGAGCAGCACCGAAGGGAGCGACCGTGGGGGTCCTGCGGCTGAGCCACGTCGACATCACCGTCCCCGACCTCGACCTCGCCGAGGCGTACTACGG
>SKNP01000193.1 GCA_007120485.1 Nitriliruptoraceae bacterium | reverse complement strand
GGGTCAAGGCGACCTTGGACAACCGTGCGGCGATCGAAGCGGCCGACGTGGTCCTGATCGCGTTGAAGCCGCAGGTGCTCCTGCACGTGGTCGGGGAGCTCGGCGACGCCTTCAACCCGGATCAGACCGTCATCTCCGTCGCGGCGGGCACGCCGACCGCGGCGATCCAGGACGCGATCCCCGGTGAGGTCCCCGTCGTGCGGGTGATGACCAACACCCCGGTGCAGGTGGATGCCGCCATGTCGGTGGTGTCGGCCGGGACCCACGCGCAGGAGGCTGACCTCGAGCTGGCCGAGGCGATCCTCAGCCACGTGGGCAGCGTGATCCGTATGGGCGAGGAGCACCTCAACGCCGTCACCGCCCTGTCCGGGTCGGGGCCCGCCTACTTCTTCCTGCTCGCCGAGGCGATGATCGATGCCGGGATCCTGCTCGGACTGCCCCGGGACGTGTCCACCGAGCTGATCGTGCAGACGATGGTCGGCAGCGCGAAGATGCTCCGGGAGAGCGGCACCCACCCGGTCCAGCTGCGTGAGATGGTGACCTCCCCGGGCGGGACCACGATCTCCGCGATCCGCGAGCTCGAGAGCGCTGGGGTGCGGGCCGCGTTCCTCGACGCGATCGAGGCCGCCAAGCTGCGTGGCGAGGAGCTGGCCGCCGGCGGTCGGTGACGCTGGGCCGTCGCGGGCGCCGGGCCTGGCTGACGCCAGGTCACCGCGGTGCCACGGCCGGCGGCCGCGACGTGGCGATCTGCACCTCCGGGTCGCGCCGTACCCTCAGGTCCCCCCGTCGCTCGTCGGTCGAGGTCGTCGTGCCCGCCAGCCGGATCCTGCTGCCGCTCGTGCTCGTCGTGGTGCTCGCGGCCTGCACCGGTGAGGACGAGCCGCAGCTCGGCACGGCCGAGATCCGCGAGGCGGAGGTCGTCCAGACCGTGGCGGCGCCCGCCGAACTCGCACCGGCGGCACGGGCGGCGGTGACCACCAGCGTCAGCGGCGAGGTGGTCGAACTCGCGGTCGACGACGGCGACCGTGTGCAAGCGGGCGACCTGCTCGTGCGGCTGTCGTCGGACGAGCTCGAGCAGCAGATCGAGCAGGCCGAGGAGGCCGTCGCCGCCGCTCGCGCCGCGGGGGAGGGCGCAGCGGGCGCCGGGCTCGACCTCGCGCCGGTCGTCGGCTCGCTGCGCGGTCAGGTCGACACGGTCCTGCCGGGGCTCATCGGCGCGCTCGATGCGCAGGTGGCCGCGGCCGAGTCCGCCCTCGGCTCGGCCGTGCTCGGTCTCACGGAGGTGACCGACGCCGCGGACGACCTGCGCGGTGAGGTGCTCGACGCGCTGGAGGATGGCGACGTCCTCGAGGTCGCCGACGGGATCGACCCCGACGACCTCCCGCAGGGCCCGGACGGCTCGGCGGCGATCGAACAGCTCGAGGACGCCCAGCGCGAGGTACATGAGGCCCGAGGCCAGCTCGCGGCGACCCAAGCCTCGTTCCGCGAGGCGTCGGGGGAGCTCGAGGAGGTCGAGGCGCAGCTCGCGGCCCAGACCGAGGCCACCGAGGCGGCGCAGTCGGCCGCGGTGGAAGCGCAGGTCGAGCAGGCGCAGGCCGCACTCGACGCGACCGAGGCGCGTCTGGACGAGCTGACCGTGGAAGCGCCGATCGACGGGATCGTGCAGCTCGAGCGCGACCGGGGTGGCCCCGGCCCGCCGGCAGGCGGAGGCCTCGACGGCCTCGACGGCCTCGGTGACCTGGGTGGCCTCGCTGACGACGTGCCGGACCTCGGTGAGCTCGGGTCGTCCGACGGTGCCGCCGGCAGCGGTGATGACCGGCCGTTGACGGTGGGCTCGCAGCTCGGCGCTGGGCAGGTCCTGGCCACCGTGTACGACCTCTCCAGCTTCACGGCGCAGGTCCAGGTCGACGAGCTCGACATCGTCGAGGTGGCGACCGGCCAACCCGTCGAGGTGCTGGTGGACGCCTTCGCGGGGCAGGAGCTGCGCGGTCGGATCGAGCGCGTCGCGATCGAACCCGTGCGCGATCCGGCCGGCGGTGCCCGCTACCCGGTCACCGTGGCGCTCACCGACGTTCCCGAGGACGTCGAGCTGCGGGTCGGGCTGACCGCAGCGGTGGAGATCGAGGTGGCCCGGATCGATGCTGACCTGGCCGTGCCGACCTCCGCGCTGCTGCGACGTAGCGACCGCGAGGTGGTCTACGTCGTGCGTGACGGCATCGCGGAGGAGGTCCCGGTCGAGCTGCTCGCGATCGGGGACCAGGACGCGGCGATCGACGGCGAGGTCGAGCGGGGCGAGACCGTCATCACCACCGGGGTCGAGCTGGTCGCCGACGGGGACGAGGTGGATCTCAGCGAGACGGCCGACACGGACAGCGACACGGGCGACGACGCGGACGGCGAGGCGGCGGCGCGGTGGCCCGCGGGGTCGTGGACGCACGGCGGGGTCAGCCGGTGACGGCTCCGCCCCTGCTGACGGCCGAAGCGGTCGAGCGTGTCTACCGACTGGGCCGCGAGGTCGAGGTCCACGCCCTACGCGGGGTGAGCTTCACCGTGGATCGCGGTGACTACGTCGCGATCATGGGGTCGTCGGGGTCCGGCAAGTCGACGCTGTTGAACCTGCTCGGGGCGCTCGACCGGCCGACCTCGGGCCACGTCCGCTACGACGGCCGCGACGTGGCGGACATGGGCGACCCGGAGCTGGCCGAGCTACGCAACCGGCGGATCGGGTTCGTCTTCCAATCGTTCCACCTGCTGCCGCGCCTGACCGCGCTGGACAACGTCGCGTTGCCACTGGTCTACCGGGGCGGTACCCCGCGCTCACGGCGTCAGGCGGCCCTGGAAGCGCTGACCGCCGTCGGGCTCGCCGACCGGTTGGACCACCGGCCGGGCGAACTGTCCGGCGGTCAGCAGCAGCGGGTCGCCATCGCCCGGGCGTTGGTCACCGATCCTGCGCTGCTGTTGGCCGACGAGCCCACCGGCAACCTCGACACCACCACCGGCGACGACATCATGGAGCTCCTCGAGCGGCTCCAGGTCGATCACGGCACCGCGCTGGTGGTCATCACCCACGAAGCGCAGATCGCCCGACGTGCGGACCGGACCATCGAGTTGCGCGACGGGCTCCTGGTCCCGGAGGTGCCGGCGTGAGCCCTCCAGCCGCGGAGATCCCGGAGGTTGCCCAGTGAGCGCGCGCGAGGCCATCCGGGTCGCGCTCCAGGCGTTGCTGTCGAACCGCTTGCGCTCCGCGCTGACCACCCTCGGTGTGCTCATCGGTGTCATGTCGGTGGTGCTGCTCGTGTCGATCGGGCAGGGTGCCCGCACGGAGATCACCGGGGCGATCGAGGGGCTCGGATCCAACCTGCTGTTCGTCTTGCCGGGGGACGGGGACTTCGGTGCCGGCCCGACCCGCAGCCGCTTCACCACCGACGACATCGAGCGGATCGACCGCCAGCTCCCGGGTGAGCTGCCGCGGGTCGCCGGGTCCACCGTCGGGGCGGAGTCGCTGCAGGCCGACGGCCAGCGGTTCAACGCCACCGTGCAGGCCGTCACGGCCGGCTACACCAGCGTGCTGAACCGCGAGCTGGGTCGCGGCCAACCCTTCAGCGAGTCGGACGTCGTCACCTCCCGCCGGACGGCGGTGCTGGGAGCGACCACCGCCGAGGAGCTGTTCGCCGGGCAGGACCCGATCGGTCGCCAGTTCAGCATCGCAGGGATCCAGTTCCGGGTCGTGGGGGTCCTCACCCGCGTCGGCGGTGAGGCGAGTCCGTTCGGCCCGGACCAGGACCGGACGGTCCTGGTCCCGGTCACGACCGGGCAGCGGCTGTTCGGCACCGACCGCATCGACTCGATCTTCGTGCGGGCGAGCTCCACCGAGACGATCGACGTCGACCGCAGCACGACCGAGCGGGTCCTCGGCGAACGGCTCGACGAGGACGAGTTCAGCGTCGTGAGCCAGGACGAGATCATCGGCGTCGTGGGCGACATCCTGTCGATCCTCACCACGGTGCTGGGCGCCATCGCCGGGATCTCGTTGCTCGTGGGCGGCGTCGGGGTGTCGAACATCATGCTGGTGTCGGTGAGCGAACGCACCCGGGAGATCGGGCTCCGCAAGGCCCTCGGAGCCCGGACGCGGGACATCACCGTCCAGTTCCTGCTCGAGGCGGTCGCCCTCACGGTCCTCGGGGGGATCATCGGCTTGGGGTTGGGCATCGGAGGAGCGGCACTGGTCGCGGCGTTCGCGCCGGTGCCGGCGGAGGTCACCTGGTGGTCGATCGCGCTGGCCCTGGGCACCTCGGTCGGCGTCGGCATCGTCTTCGGGGTGCTGCCCGCGCGCCGGGCCGGGCAGCTCGACCCGGTCGAGGCGTTGCGACGTGACTGACGGTCGGGTCGGGCGGTCACGGCGTCGTCGCTACGCTGCCTGCGGCCATCGTTGAGGAGCGTGGGTGGCAGGAGAGGGTCCGTCCGCTGTCGGTCGTGTCGCGCTCGTGTGGGACGAGGGCGTCGCCAACTACGACCTCGGCGAAGGACATCCGCTCGCACCCGTCCGTGTGGAGCTCACCATCGACCTGATCCGGCGGGTCGGCCAGCTCGGTTACGGCGTGGACGAGGTGTTGCCCGCCGCGATGCCCGAGTCCGAGCTGTTGCGGCTGCACCGGGAGGACTTCGTCGACACCGTCAAGCGGCTCTCGGACGATCCGACCGCGACCGCGGAGGCGATGTACGGCCTCGGCCCCGGTGATACGCCGGCGTTCCCCGGCATGCACGCGGCGTCGATGCTGGTGTGCTCCGGCAGCATCGAAGCGGCCCGGCAGGTCCTCGACGGCCGTGCCGACCACGCGTTCAACCCCGCCGGTGGGCTGCACCACGCGATGCCCGGACGGGCCGCCGGCTTCTGCGTCTACAACGACCCGGCGGTCGCCATCGACTGGCTCCTGGAACAGGGGGTCGAACGGGTCGCCTACGTGGACGTCGACGTCCACCACGGCGACGGGGTCGAGGTGATGTTCGCCGACGACCCGCGGGTGCTGACCATCTCGCTGCATGAGTCGGGCCGTTACCTGTTCCCCGGGACGGGCGACGTTGACGACATCGGTGGTGACGGCGCCCGCGGGAGCGCCGCGAACGTCCCGATGGCGCCCGGGACGACCGGCGGGGTGTGGCTCGAGGCCTTCGACGCCGTGGTGGAGCCGTTGGTCCGGGCGTTCACCCCGGACGTGTTGATCACCCAGCTCGGCTGTGACACGCACGCGACGGATCCGCTCGCCCACCTCGCCCTCACCGTCGACGACATGGCGGCCGTCTACGCGCGCCTCCACCGCTTGGCGCATGAGGTCAGCGACGGGCGCTGGATCGCGACCGGTGGCGGTGGCTACCAGCTCGTGCAGGTCGTGCCACGTGCCTGGACGCTGGCGTTCGCGGAGATGACCGGACGCTCGTTGCCGGTCGAGACCCCGGTCGACTGGCGCGAGGTGGCGTTCCAGCGCACCGGCATCACCCCACCGTCGGGGTTCACCGACGATCCGGTGCGGGTCTCGGAGGCCATGCAGCAGCAGGCGGATCAGACCGTACGCGAGGCGGTGCTCGAGTTGCGCCGGTCGCTGTTCCCGTTCCACGGCATCCGCAGCTGAACGACCGCGCGGCGGCCCGCGGGTCCGCGTCACGGCCGATCGGGTGGGTGCGCGGTATCACCGACCGGGTGGGTGCGCGGAGCGCCCGGCTCGGCGTGGACCCCCACAGCCGCCGAACGGTCGGCCGACGGGGCCAACGACCGGCGCACGGACGCGCCGCGTCGTCGTGTCGCGGGGGGACCGACCTGGGCCCAGTTCGAGAGGTCGCATGATGCTGCGAGGTACCGCACTCAAGACGAAACTGTTCGGCGCCTTCGGAGGCGCGCTCGCCATCCTTCTGATGGTCGGCTCGATGGCGGTGGTGAGCCTCAACGGGCTGGACCAGGCGGCCGTGGACCTCCAGCGGACGTCGCAGATCAACGCCCAACTCGACCGTTACATCTCGGTGATGGGCGAGGGTGAGGCGGCCGCCCTCGGCTACGCGCTGGGCGGCGATGAGGCGGAGCTGGCCGGCTACGACGGGACGCGGGACCGGGCGGCTGAGCACCTCGAGAACGTGGCGGATCTCACGCAGATCGATGATGTCACCGCGTACGTCGAACGTGCCCGCCCCTTGACGCAACGCCACTTCGATCTGCTCGATGAACTGATCGAGACGCGATCGAGCGGGTCCGCCGACGCGGCGGTTGCCCTGGCTGCTGAGGGGGAGCTCGCCGACAACATGGGCGATCTTCGAGCCGAGTACGAAGGGCTCATCGGGGAGCGTTACGCACTGTTCGACCAGCGGGTCGACGACGCAACCGACTATGCCGCGGCCGGCCGGGCCCGGATCTACGTCGCGCTCGGTTTCGGGACGCTGGCGTTGCTCGCGCTCGCCTGGTTCATGACCCGCGCGATCACGAGCCCCGTCCGCCGTTCGTCCGATTCGCTCGGCAGCTCGGCTGACGAGCTGGCCGCGGTGTCCACCCAGATGACGGCGACCGCGGAGGAGACCACCAGCCAGGCGAACGTGGTCGCGTCCGCCGGTGAGCAGGTCAGCCAGAACATCTCGGCCGTCGCCACGGCGGTCGAGGAGATGTCGTCGACCGTCCAGGAGATCTCCGCGAACGCCAGCGACGCGTCGACCGTCTCCGGTGAGGCCGTGCAGAGCGCCGAGGAGGCCAACCGGATCGTCGGCGAGCTGGGCAACTCCTCGGCGGAGATCGGTGCGGTCATCGAGGTGATCACCTCGATCGCGGAGCAGACCAACTTGTTGGCGCTCAACGCCACCATCGAGGCGGCCCGCGCCGGCGACGCCGGCAAGGGGTTCGCGGTCGTCGCCAACGAGGTCAAGGACCTGGCCAACCAGACCTCGTCGGCGACCGACGACATCTCCAACCGCATCGCGGCGATCCAGACCGACTCGAGCTCCGCGGTCGAGGCCATCGGCCGGATCGGCGAGGTCATCGACCGCATCTCGGGGATCTCGAACACGATCGCTTCGGCGGTCGAGGAGCAGAGCTCCACCACCAACGAGATCGCTCGGAGCATCAACGAGGCGGCGCAGGGCTCGTCGGAGATCGCGGAGAACGTCACCAGCGTGGCCGAAGCCGCCCGCACCACCGCGGAAGCGGCCGCGAACACCCAGGACACCGCGGCGTCGCTGACCGAGGTCGCTGCGGAGCTGCGCGCGGTGCTCGACGGCGTGCAGGCCACGTCGCCGTCACCCGTCGCCGGGACGGAGGACGCCACACCGCCCCGGACGCCGCAGGCGCCGTCAGCGCCGCAGGACCGCACCCTGGTCGGTGCCGGCGACCGCTGATCGGTGCTCCCACGAGCGGGGTCGTCCTTGCCGGGCGGCCCCGCTCGTCTCGTTCCCCTCCCTGCCTTGGTTCCCTCTCCCTTCCTGCCAAGAGCGGACTACGGTGTGAGCCGGGTGTTCCGGGGCGGGCACCATGGACCACGTCGGCGGAGCGCAACGATGAGCGAGACCCTCCTGACCGCTGCTGAGGTGGCCGAACAGCTCCGCGTGTCCAAGATGACCGTCTACCGCCTGGTCCGGCGGGGTGAGCTGCCAGCCGTCCGGGTCGGACGCAACTACCGCATCCGCGAGCGCGAGCTGCGCGCCTATCTGGACGCGCAGGTCGTCGATCCCGCCGACATCGACCTCGACGACCTCGATGACCTCCCGGACACCGACGTTCGCTGATAGAGGTCGAGGTGCTCCTCAAGCCGCGTTCGCGTGGAGGCGCCCGGACCGCTTCACTGCAGGAGACCGGCGTCGCCGGTCCGCGGACGCCGATGCTGACGAGAGGGCGAGGTCGTGACCGACGGCCGTCGCATCCTGATCACCGGGATCGCCGGGCAGCTGCAGGGCCTCGTCGTCCGGGCGCTCGAGCAGCGCGATGACGTCGAGCGGCTGGTCGGTGTCGACGTGCGTGAACCACCCCATCCACTGACGTCGACCCGCTTCGTGCGGGCGGATCTGCGCAACCCGGTCGTCGGCCACGTCCTCGACGAGGAGCGCATCGACACGGTGCTGCACCTCTCGACGACGACCGCGCCGGGTGCCTCGGGTGGGCGTGCCCGGATGAAGGAGCGCAACGTCATCGGCGCGATGCAGCTGTTCGCCGCCTGTCAACGCGCGCCGACGCTGCGGCGCATCGTGCTCAAGTCCACGACCGCGGTCTACGGATCGGACCACACCGATCCGGTCAGCTTCCGCGAGGACACCGCGCCGCGGACCCCGCCGGGTCAGGGCTTCGGCAAGGACGCCACGGAGGTCGAGACCTACCTGCGGGCCGTGGACCGGCAGCGTGACGACCTCGAGGTGACGATCCTGCGGTTCGCGAACCTGCTCGGGGCGCAGGTCGACAGCACGTTCCTCGCGCTGTTCAGCCTCCCGGCGGTGCCGATGGTGTTCGGGTTCGACCCCCGGCTGCAGTTCTGCCACGAACACGACGCCGCCGAGGTCCTCGCGCGCACCGCGACCGGATCGCACCCGGGCGTGTTCAACGTGGCCGGGGACGGGGTGCTCTACCTCTCGCAGTGCATCCGCCTCGCGGGACGGGTGCCGGCGCCCATCCCGGCACCGCTGGTGTCGGCCGCCGCCCGGTCGGCCCGTCGGACCCGGCGTGTCGACGTCCCGGCCGACCAGTTGCGGTTCCTTCGTTACGGCCGTGTCGTCGATCTCGAGCGGATGCATGAGCAGCTCGGGTTCCACCCCGCCTACAGCAGCCGGGCCGCGTTCGAGGATTTCGTGACCCATCGCCGGCTCCACGGCCGTGTCGCCCCGACGGTGCAGCGGGTCGTCGCCGATGCGACGGGGAGGTGAACGCCGTGTCCGATCAGCATGCCGAGGTCATCTCCATCGCGGAGCAGCGCGCGGCGCGCGATGCGCGCCGGACCGAGGTCGGCGACGCCGCGCGCCCCCGGTGCGACGCCATCACCGCCCAGGACCGGCGCTGTCGCAACTACGCGGTCGTCGGCGACCGCTGCCGGGTCCACGCCCGTCGTGACGATCCGGTCGGCGCGGAACCCTCCGATGAGGCGGACGCTCCGGCGTCCTCCGAAGGCGCCGACCGTGCAACGTCCTCCGACGGTGCGGGCCGCCCACCGTCCCCTGGCGGCGACGACGACCGCTCGGCGGCGGGGTCGAGCGGCCGTCCGGGGGCGGGGTCGAGCGGCCGTCCGGGGGCGGGGTCGAGCGATCGCGTGGACGAGGGGCCGAGCGACCGTGCGTTCGCGTGGGCCGAGCGCGAGCTCGCTGACCGGGGTTTCGCCGGGGCGATCGACGGTCTCGCCCTGTTGCGCCGGTTCGCTGACGACCACCTCGTCGACCGCCTGCGGACGGCGACGGAGGTGGCGCGCCGGCGTCTGACCGGCGACTACACGATCGACGAGTTCGGGTTCGACGAGGACCTGACCACCTCGATCATGATGCCGCTGCTGCGCCCGCTGCACCGCTCCTACTGGCGGGTCGCGTCGCATGGAGCCGAGAACATCCCGGTGTCGGGTGCCGGCGTGGTGGTCGCCAACCACGCGGGCACGCTGCCGGTTGACGCGGTGATCACCCGGCTCGACCTGTTCGACGTCACCGGCCGGCACGCCCGCGAGCTTGGTGCCGACCTGGTGTTCCGTACCCCCCTGGTCGGCCCGCTCGCACGCAAGACCGGGGCCACCCTCGCCTCGGGGGACGATGCGGACCGGCTGCTGGAAGCCGGGGAACTGGTGGCGGTCTGGCCCGAGGGCTACAAGGGCCTCGGCAAGCCGTGGCGGGACCGTTACAAGCTGCAACGGTTCGGGCGGGGTGGCTTCGTCGCTACGGCGCTGCGCGCCCAGGCACCGATCATCCCCACCGCGATCGTCGGCAGCGAGGAGATCTACCCGCTGCTGTTCGACCTGCGGGCCGTGGCGCGGCTGTTCGGCCTGCCGTACTTCCCCGTCGTCGCGCAGGCGTTGGCCCTGCCCGTGCTCGGGCCGTTCGCGCTGCTGCCGCTGCCGTCCAGATGGATCATCGAGTACGGCGAGCCGATCCACACAGCGGAGTACCCGGTGTCCACAGCCGACGATCCGATGGCGGTGTTCGACCTCACCGACCGGGTCCGTGACCGGATCCAGTCGATGCTGCACCGCAACCTGATGGGTCGTCGCTCGGTGTTCCTCTGAACGGTCGCGCCGGTCGGTGGCCCGGCAG
>SKNP01000074.1 GCA_007120485.1 Nitriliruptoraceae bacterium | reverse complement strand
CGTAGGAGCCGACGCCACCGATCGCGGCGTGATCCAGTGATTCGATGTCGTCGACGCGGTCGATCCGGGTGGACCCCGGGGTGCGTGGATCGCCGTCGTAGAGCCCGTCGACGTCGGAGAGCAGCGCGAGCAGGTCGGCGTCCAGCATCGACGCCACCAGCGCGGCGAGGTGGTCGTTGTCGCCGTAGGCGAGCTCCTCGGTAGCGATCGCGTCGTTCTCGTTGACGATCGGCAACGCTCCTAGCTCCAGGAGCCGCTGCAACGCCGTCCGGGCGTTGAGGTAGCGGGAGCGGCGCACGAAGTCGTCCTGGCTGAGCAGGATCTGCGCACCGCTGAGGCCGTGCTCCTGCAGGACCCGCTGGTAGGCCTGGATCAGCTCGCTCTGGCCGGCGGCCGCGGCCGCCTGCAGGGTGGGCAGGTCGACCGGGCGCTGATCCAACCCGAGCACGCCCATCCCGGCCGCCACGGCCCCCGACGACACCAGCACCAACTGGGTCCCGGCCGCCCGTGCTCGGGCCAGCTGCGCGGCCAGGTTGGCGACCTGGTCGCGGTCGAGGCGCCCGTCCGCACCACGCAGGCTCGACGAGCCGATCTTGACCACGGCCAGGGACGGGCGGTGGTACCGCGCCGTCACCTCGACACCTCGCCGTCGCGCTGGTGTCCGTCGGGGTCCTCGGCGTCGGGAGCCGGGACGTCGGGAGCCGGGACGTCCGGGCCAGCCACGTCCGCATCGCGCACCACCGCGCCAGCTGCGTCGACGTCCGGCCCGTCCGGGTCGGCCATGTCCACGTCGGGCCCGTCCGGGTGGTCCGGCGCGACGTCCTCGGCGCCGTCGACGTGCTCACCGAACTCTCGCGCCTCGGCGGCGGCCTCGGCGGCCAGCAGCGCGGCACGTTCGTCCGTCGGGAGATCGCTCGGGTCGGGGTCGAAGTCGAACACCGCCGTGCCGATCACGACGTCATCGCCGACGCGCGCACCGGCCTCGATCAGCACCTTCTCCACGCCGGCGCGCTTGAGACGGCCCTGCAGGTAGCGGACGGCGTCCGGCTCCTCGAGCGGCAGCATCTGGACCCAACGCTGCACCCGCCGGCCGAGCACGTGGTAGGAGCCGTCCGGGTCACGGCGGACCTCGACGTCCGGCTCGGCGGGGGTGAGGCGGAGCACGACCTCCTCGTCGCCGTCCTCCAGGTCACGTGCGGAGCGGACGTCACCGACGCGCTCGCGTTCCTCGGCGACGATCTCGCCGAGCCGGTACCGCAGGCGGTCGAGCCCTTCGCCGGTCACCGAGGAGACCTCGATCACGTCGCGCAGGCCGGCGTCGCGTAGCCCGGCCAGCATCAGCTCGGACATCGCCCGCCCGTCGGGTAGATCCAGCTTGGTCAGCACGGCCAGTTGCGGTCGGCCCAGCAGGTCCGGGTCGTGGCGTCGCAGTTCCTCGCGCAGGACCTCGAGGTCGCTGACGGGATCGCGATCCGGATCCATCGGCGCGGCGTCCAGCACGTGCAGGAGCACCAGACAGCGCTCCAGGTGACGCAGGAACCGCAGGCCCAGCCCCTTGCCGTCGGCGGCACCGGCGATCAACCCGGGGACGTCAGCCAGCACCACGTCGATCGGGGTGCCATCGGCGGTGTCGCCGCCGCGCATCACGCCGAGGTGGGGAGTCAGGGTGGTGAACGGCCACGCTTCCACCCGGGGGGTCGCGGCCGACAGCTGACGGATCAGCGATGACTTGCCGGCGGACGGGAAGCCGACCAGGCCGACGTCGGCGATCAGCTTGAGCTCGAGCCGCAGAGAGCGTTCCTCGACCTTCTCCCCCGACTCCGCGAACCGGGGGATCCGCCGGTGCCGGTTGGCGAACGCGATGTTGCCGCGACCGCCGCGACCGCCTTCGGCCGCGATGACCCGCTGCCCGTGGGCCGTCAGGTCCGCCAGCACGCGGGTGCCGTCGCGATCGCGCACCACGGTGCCGACGGGCACGCGCAGCAGCTCGTCACCACCGTCGGCGCCGGTCTTGCCCATCCCGGCGCCGTGGCGCCCGTCGGTGCCGCGACGGTGCGGCGCACGGTGCAGGTCGAGCAGCGAGGTGACGTTCTCATCGGCCTCGAGGACCACGTCACCGCCCTTGCCGCCGTCACCGCCGTCGGGGCCACCCCGCGGGACGTGGGACTCACGACGGAACGACACCGACCCGTTGCCGCCGTTGCCACCGCGGACGTGGATGGTGCAGTCGTCGACGAAGGTCGCCGTCTCCACGTGTCACCCCCTCGCGGTGGTCCGACGTAGCGAGGGCGGCCCAGCGTGGGCCGCCCTCGTCACGATGTGGTGATCGTCTCTGCCCGGTCCGCTCAGACCTCGACCGGGTCGACGTTGGCCGTGGTGCGCTGGCCGGACTTGCGGAAGCGCACGGAGCCGTCGACGAGCGCGAACAGCGTGTCGTCGCCGCCGCGGCCGACGTTGTTGCCGGGGTGGATCTTGGTGCCGCGCTGACGGACGATGATGCTGCCCGCCGTGACCGCCTGGCCCCCGAACCGCTTCACACCCAGACGTTTCGCGTTGGAGTCGCGGCCGTTGTTGGAGGAGCCGCCGCCCTTCTTCGTCGCCATCTCAGATCCCTTCGATCCGGACCGTGGTGCTCAGCTGTCGGTGACCATGCCGCTTGCGCTGGCGG
>SKNP01000257.1 GCA_007120485.1 Nitriliruptoraceae bacterium | reverse complement strand
GGTCAGCCTCATGCGGAGCGGGTGGTCGCGCACGGCGACGTCGGGCACGCCAACCTCGTCTGGGCGTCGCACGGTCCGGTGCTCATCGACTGGGAGTTCGCACACCCGGCTCGTCCGCTGCGGGACCTCGCGGAGGCGGCGGCGTGGCTGGTGCCGCTGGTGGCGTTCGACCACGAGCGTGCCGGGTTCGCCACCGAGCCCGACCGCCGGCGCCGCCTCCACGCGTTGGCTGCCGCCGGGGGCACGGACGTCGCGTCGCTGCTCGACGCCGTCGACGCCTACGTCGAGGTGGAGCGCGGTCGGGTGGAACACCTCGGCGCTCGCGGCATCCGGCCGTACGACGGGTACCTCGCGAACGGACAGGTCGCTGGCTTCGACCGGGTCGCGCGGTTCCTGCGGGAGCGGGCCACGACGCTGCGCTGACGGCGCCGTTGTGGTGGTAGCGGTGCGGGCGTGGCGGTGCCGCGGGGCTGCGCTGACGGCGCCGTTGTGGTGGTGGCGGTGCGGGCGTGGTGGTGCCGCGGCGCTGCGCTGACGGTGTCGGCGTCGGTCAGCCGTCGGCGTCGGCCAGCTGCGAGGGCAGGTCGGCGACCAGGGTCGGGTCGGTGCACGCCGGTTCGAGCACCTCGAGCAGCCAGCTGGCGGTCTGCTCCGGCCACGGTGGCCGAGGCGTGCCGTCGTCGGCGGGGGTCTCCCGCCGCTCGATCACCTCGGCCGGACGGCCCGGCTCGACCGTCACCGTCCGGTCATCGATGAACCCGCTGCTGCCGACCAGGTCGAACCGGTCGTAGCCGCGGGCGTCCAGCTGGCAGGCGTCGACCTCGAACTCGAGCGTGACCGTGGCCGTTTCGCCCGGCTCGATCGTGGTGGGCAACCCGGTCGGTGACCGCCACTCGACCCCTGAGAGCTCCGGGTCGTCGAAGGCGGTGACCTCCGCGTCGAACCGCCCGTCGTTGCGGAACGCCAGCTCCAGCCCGCCGACCACGGACCCGTCGCCGGGGGTCTCGACGAAGGTGCCGTACCGCGCCGCCTCGCTCAGCTGCGGTCCGAACGCGCCGATCTCGTAGGCGGTGACGCCGATGACCGTGACCACGGTCACCAACCCGGCGGCGATCCACCGGCGACGCATGCTCCAGGACGCCGGGACGAGCCGACGTGGGTCGACCCCTCGAGGCGCCGGTGGCCCGGGTCGGGCGGTGGTGGCGTCGTCGCCACGGCTGCCGGCGCTGCTAGGGCTGCTCGCGCCGCCACGGCTGCCGGCGCTGGCACGGCTGTCCGTATCGCCACGGCTGCCGGCGCTGGCGCGACTGCCGGTGTTGGCATCGCCGCGGCGGCGTCCGCCAGGCCCGCCGCTCACGCCCCACCGCCGGCGGGGTCCAGGACCGTCTGCATCGCGCGGAGCTTCAGGCGCGTCTCCTCCAGCTCGGCCTCCGGGAGCGAGCCGGCGACGATGCCGACCCCGGCGAACAGCCGGGCACGCGCCCCCGTCAGCTCCGCACAGCGCAGGGCGATCCCCCAGTCACCGTCCCCGTCGGGGCTGGTCCAGCCGACCGGGGCGGCGTAGCGGCCGCGGTCCATGCCCTCGAGCTCGCGGATCATCGCCTGCGCGTTGGCTCGTGGGGTCCCGCCGACCGCGGCGGTGGGGTGCAGGGCGCCGACGACCGCCAGGCTGGAGCGGTCGCCGTCCAGCTCGCCGTCCAGCTCGCCGTCGAAGGTCGTCGCCAGATGCTGCACGTTGTCGAGCCGCAGTAGCCGAGGTTCGGTGCCGGCGTCGAGCGTCCGGCAGATCGGAGCGAGCACCTCCCGGACCGAGTCGGCGGCGAGCACGTGCTCCGCCTGATCCTTCGCCGAGTCCAGGAGCGCGGCGCCCAGCGACGCGTCCTCCACCTCGTCGTCGCTGCGTCCGGTCGTGCCCGCCAGCACCAGCGAGCGGACCGAACGGCCGCGGCGCGACAGCAACAGTTCCGGGGTAGCGCCGACCAGCCCGTCGACGATGAACGTGTGGCAGCGGGGGAAGCGCGACGTCAGCCGCCGGGCCAGGTCGAGCGGGTCGAACGGCTCGTGGGACCACACGGCGTGGTCGCGGGCCAGGACGACCTTCTCGAGCTCCCCGGCCCGGATCCGCTCGACCGCTCCGGCGACCGCGTCCAGCCAGTGCAGGTCCGGCAGCGACGACCCGGCGTAGCGGGGCCGGTCCCGGTCGATCGAGGTCACCGGCTGGGTCGTCGGTCCCGGGGCCGGCGCGGCGCCGTCGGGGTCGATCGTGGTCAACCAGGTCGTGCCGTCGACGCGGCCGACCACCACACGGGGGACGATCAGCACCGAGCCGGGCACGTCCGCGTCGAAGCTGAACGAGCCCACCGCGACCAGACCGGAGCCGGGCAGGCCCACCTGATCGTCGATGACCGCGTCGGCCGCGAGGTCGCCGAGGGCGTGCTCGGCGGCGGTGAACCGGTCCTCGCCCGTCCCGGGCCGGATCCGGGCCGCCTCGCCCCAACCCACCAGCCCGTCGCCGGCCCGGACCCAGGCCAACGCCTCGGTCGGGTCGGGTGGCAGCTCGAGCAACGGCCGGTCGTCGACCAGTGGCGTGCTCCGGACGCGCAGCGTCACGCGTCGGCTCCGGCGGACGCCTCCCCGTCGCCGGCCGCCTCGTCGGCACCGGGGCCGGCG
>SKNP01000045.1 GCA_007120485.1 Nitriliruptoraceae bacterium | reverse complement strand
GGCGAGACCCCGAACAGCCGCAAGGTGCCTTCGATCTCCTCGAGGCTGCCCACGAGTTGCTCGAGCAGGCGCGAGAACTCGCGGCCGGGCGGGCCGCACGCACGCTCACCCCCGGTCAGGGCGCGCCGCTCAAGCAGACCCTGATGGCCATCGCCGAGGGCCGGCAACTGGACGAGCATCAGGCACCCGGCCCCGCGACCCTCCAGGTCCTGGTGGGGGAAGTCGTCCTGCGGACCGGAGACGTCGAGCTGCGGCTGAGCCAGCACGACTGGACGGTCATCCCTTCAGCCCTCCACGACCTGCGGGCCGAGGCCGACGCCGTCGTGCTGCTCACGGTCGCGATGCCGGGGCGAGACGCCGGCTGAAGCGGGACGCGGACGGGCTGCTCGCCAGCACCGTTCCCGTGAACGTTCGTGCGGTGACGGGCGGGGTCAGGCACCGCTACCGTCGCTTGCCGCGAGGGTCACGAGACGGATCGGGCCTGGGCGTCTGGTGGTCACGCTGGCTGCGGAGGATGCGGTCCTTCGGGCCAACGCCGTAGCGGTCAGGCATCCGGCATCGGTGTCTCCCTGCGTCCGACCGAACGTTGGCGTCTGCGCCGCCGAGGTCGGACGCCGGGTCCCTGCTGCACCGAGCCAGATGCTGTGGAAGGATCGCCGTGCCGATCAGTCAGGGTTCCCGGGTAGGGCTTGCGGGCCTGCTGGCACTGGTCGCGACCTACGCCATCGGCCGTCAGGCGTTCGGGCTGTTCGTGCCGAGGTTCCGGGATGAGTTCGGTCTGTCCCTCGACGTGCTGGGCTTCTACGCCAGCGGGGCGCAGGCCGGCTACCTGGTGGCCACCGTCGTCACCGGCGTGCTCACGGCTCGCTTCGGGCCCCGCGTGCCGGTCGTATCCGGGTCGCTGCTGTTGACGGTCGGTGCAGCCACGATGGCGATGGCGCCGGGTCCGGTCCTGCTGGCTGTGGGCGTGATCGCCGCGGGCACGAGCGCCGGTGGGGCGTGGGCGCCGTTCTCGGATGCGGTCGCCTACAAGGTCCCAACGGGGGAGACCCGGCGAGCACTTGCGCTGGTCAACGCCGGCTCTCCCGTCGGCCTGGTGATCGCCAGCGGGCTGGTGCTGGTGGCGGGCGACCGTTGGCGGGCCGTGTGGTTGGGCTTCGCCGCGATCGGGCTCGTCGCGGCCGTCGCTTCCTGGAGGGTGCTGGCCCCTGACGCGCCGGGTCGGGTCTCCGCCAACCGCCGGCCCCGGCTGGGGTGGTTCCTCAACCCCCGGTCGCTGCGGATGTTGGTCGTCGCACTCGGGATCTCGGTCACTTGCGGTGCCTACTTCGCGTACGCACCGGTCATCGCCCAGGACGCTGGCCTGGACGGTTGGATCGGTCCGGCGATGTGGGCGACCCTTGGGGTCGCCGGCGCGTCGGTGGGCGCATTCGGGGGCAGCATCGCCAACCGCTACGGCGTCCGCCGACCGTTGGCGGTGATGCTGGTGCTGATCAGTACATCGTTCGTGGTGCTGGTGGTCGCGCCCGGGTCGGCGGGCGCTTCCCTCGGGTCGGCGGGTCTGTTCGGCGTGGGCTTCACGACCGGGTTCGCCCTCCTGGTGATGTGGAGCCAGCACGTCTACCGGGATCGCCCCACCACCGGTTTCACCCTGGCCATCGTGTTCATCGCCGCCGGGTTCATCGTCGGGCCGAGCCTGTTCGGCGTCTTGGTCACCCGCGTCGGCGTCGAGGCGGCCCTGCTGGCCACCGCCACTCCGGCCTTGCTGGTCTCGCTCATCCCTCCGAAGCCGGAGAACCGGCTCAAGCCGCTCGAGCCCTGGTAGCCGTGCCGGCCGGCGCTCCTCGGCGTCCCCGCCTGACCGGCAGCGGCGTCCCCGCCTGACCGGCAGCGGCGCCGGCGCCGAGGTCACAGCCGGGCCAGGACCAGGCCGACACCCAACGCCACCACCGCCCAGGCGGTCGTGCGCAGCGCGCGTTCGCTCGGCTCCAGGAGCGTCCGTGCGTCGCCGTGGGACACCTCGCCGTCCGTGGTGACCATGCGGACCTCGACCGAGCGCACCCGACGGCGTACGTGCCGCACCGGGGTGGACAGCGCCCGCTGCGCCCACGACAGCGCCGTGGCACCGGCGGCGACCAGCACCCCCGCGACGCTGACCCGACCCTGCTGGGCGAACGCGGACGTCAGCGCCGGGAAGGCACCCCAGGCGAGCGCGAAGCCCGGATCGGTGTGGACCCGGCCACCGAACCACTCGAGGTTGTACGCCAGGACCAGGAAGGCGCCGACCACCACGAACGGCAACAGCCACGGCCCGACCCGCACCAGGCCGTAGCCGCCGACCCCGATCGCCAGCACCAGGGCGAGCACGGCGACCACCCACAGCGTCCGGTCCGACAGGCCCGTCGCCAAGGGGCGTCCCTGCAGCTCGTCCAACGCGTGCGCGCTGACCCCGACCGCCAGGAAGAACGCCGCCAGCGTGTAGCCGAGGATCGGCAGGTCGATGGTCTCGCTGACCGCGGCCCCCAGCAGCACGTAGCTCAGATGCCAGGCCGTGTAGGGCGGGTGCAGGACCGCCCACCAGTCCGCCAGCCGCCCGCGGCGCTCGCGGACGTAGAACGCCGGGGGGAGGCGGTCCTCGCCGGACGCGGGCGCATCCGGACCAACCCCCTGATCGGGACGCG
>SKNP01000310.1 GCA_007120485.1 Nitriliruptoraceae bacterium | reverse complement strand
GCCGCTGGTGGCGGTCCCCGCCCCCGGTGGCGATCCGTCGCTGGGGCTGCTCGGTCAGCCACCGGGGCCCGGTTGGGCCGCGGTGGGCCGCTGGGTCCGCCACGACGCGGCACCGGCGGAACTGGCCGACCCGACGGCCAGGGCCGGTTTCGAGCGACATGCCGTGGCGGTGACCGACCCGCTCGCCGGCGCCGACACGTCGGCTGACGGGACCGCCGATCCCCTCGCGGCGGGTGAGGGGACCGACGACACGTCGGCTGACGGGACCGCCGATCCCCTCGCGGCGGGTGAGGGGACCGCCGACACGGTCGCGATCGCGGAGCTGATCGTCCCCGCCGCTCCCGCGGCCGGTGACGACCTGCCCCACCACGCCGAGGTGACGCCGAGCGTGGCGGTCAGCCCACCCGGCCGGCACCTGGTCCCGGACCTGGCCAGCGATGGCGAACGGGCGTGGCTGACCTGGATCGCCAGCGACGCGACCCACGAGCAGGCGGTGATGGTGGCCTGGGGGGACGGCAGCGCGTGGTCACCGCCGGAGGTGGTCGACCCCGTAGGCGGCGGGGATCCGGCTATGGGGCGGACCGCGGGTGCATCGGCTGCCGAAGGCGCGCCGGGTGGCCCGGCTGAGCGTGCGTTCCGGCGCCGGTGGCGGCCGCGGATCGTGGCCGCCGGTCCTCGGCCGGTGGTGGTGCACCTCGGGTTCGGCGCGGAGAGTTGGGACGTGTACGCGAGCGACCGGGGTCCGGGGGGGTGGGCCGAGCCGGTGCGGGTCGACGATGCGCACGCGGAGGTCGGTGTCCGGCGCGAGCGCGGCCACGACGCGACGGCGTTGGTCGCCGTCGGCGACGAGCTGGTCGCGGTGTGGGCGGACCTGCGGTGGCCGTGGGTGTTCCCGCAGGTGCGCTCGAGCCGATCACGCGACGGCGGACGGACCTGGACGCCGAGCTGCCGCGTAGATGGGGGAGCGCTGGACGGGGAGCCCGATCCGTGCGCGCCCAGGTCGCCGCACGAGTCGGGCGGGCAGGCCGTGCCGGCGGTGGCGGCGGCACCCGACGGGGGCGTGCTGGTCGCCTGGACCGACCACGGCAGCGAGCCGCAGCCGAAGACGCGGGTGGTGCGGGTGGAGGCCGATGGGAGCTCGACCGAGCCGCGTGTCCCCTCCGGAGCGGAGGTCGCCCACCGTCCCGCCCTGGCGGTCGACGGCGACCTGGTGTGGCTGGTCGAGGAACGCTGGGATGGTGGGGCCGCCCTGGTCGTGCGGACCTCCACCGACGGCGCGGCACGCTTCGGGGCTCCACGGCGGGTCGACGACGCACGTCCGGTCGGAACCCACCTGCGTCGAGCGAGCCTGGTCGCGGTCGGTGGGCGCCGTGCGGTCCTTATCGCGGAGGACGACCGCGGTGGTCGGGCCTGCGTCGTCGCGGGCGTGGTGGACGATCGTGGGGTCTGCGGACCGCTGCGCCGGATCGATGACGCGCCTGAGGGTTCCCCTGCGCGGTCACCGACGGCGGCACGGGTCCACGATCGGCTGGTCGTCGCCTGGCAGGACTCCCGCGACGGCGAGGTCGTGCGTACGGCCACGCTGCCGGTGTCGGCGTTCGACTGATAGAGCCCGGGAGCATCCGGCCGAGCACCGGCGGGCGGGTCCACGCGCATGCTTCCGGACGTGGAACACCCGGAGGGCGCAGCCCGCTCCGTGTGCCAGGACCGGGCCACGCCTCGCGCATCGGGTCACGCTGGCCGATCAGCCGTCGGATGAGGACAGGGCCCGCCACAGGAAGGTGGCCATCTGTCCCCGGGTCACGGGCTCCCCGGGCCGGTAGGTCCCGTCGGCGTAGCCCTCCGCGATCTCCGCTGCCGCGACGGCGCCGATCGAGGCCACGTGCTCGTTGTCGGGTCCGACGTCGCTGAAGGTGGCCTCGCCGTCGGGGAGCTCCAGCGCCCGCATCAGGAAGGTGGCCATCTGCCCGCGGGTGACCGACGCCTCGGGCTTGAAGGTCCCGTCCTCGGTGCCGATGCTGATCCCTGCTTCCGCGATCGCCGCGATGCTGTTCGCATGGGTGTGCGTGTCGCTGACGTCGGGGAAGGTCGCATCGCCGTCCGGTAGGTCCAACGCACGGGTGAGGAACGTCGCCATCTGTCCGCGGGTCACCGCCAACGCCGGCCGGTAGGAACCGTCCTGGTAGCCGGTGCTGATCTCCATCTCCACGATCCACTCGATCGCGTCGGCGTGGGTCGCGTCGTCGGGCACGTCCCACCGCAGGGGGACCAGCTCGAACGTGACCTCGAGCGTCCCGTTCCCGTCCCAGACCATGACGTCGGACTCGAACCAGCGGTAGCCGTGCGCGAAGGCTTGCATGGTCAGTTCGCGTCCCGGGTCGACCCGGTAGCCCTCGAACGTGCCGTCCTCGGTCGAGTAGGACAGGAACGGCTCACGTTCGCCGGTGTACTGGACGAAGACGGTGACGATGGGCCAGTCCTGTCCGGCCCAGGCATCCCAGTAGGTGCCGGTGATCGCCTCCTGGGTGCGGGCGTCGATCACCTCACCAGCGATGGCCGGAGCACCGCTGGTCGGGTACAGGTCGACGTCGAGCACGTGAGGGGCACCCTCGAAGCCGGTGTAGTCCCAGTAGCTCTCGTAGCCGGTGGCTTCGACGCCCACGTGGGTGGCATGGGCGCCGTCGAG
>SKNP01000392.1 GCA_007120485.1 Nitriliruptoraceae bacterium | reverse complement strand
TTCTCCTCGAGCGTGAGCGAGAGATCCAGGGTGTTGGTCTGGGTGACGACACCGATACGTCGCTTGACCAACGCCGCGTGCACGCCGATGTCGAGCCCCATCAGGGTCGCCCGGCCGCTCGTCGGCCGGATCCGGGTGGTGCACATCCCCACCGTCGTCGACTTGCCGGCCCCGTTGGGGCCGAGCAGTCCGAACATCTCCCCCGGGTGCACGGCCAGGTCGACACCATCGACCGCCCGGACCTCCGGAGGTCCGGTGTAGATCTTGCGCAGCCCGGACAGCTCCAGCGCCAGCGAGGTGTCAGCGGTCGCCGTCGAGGCGACGTCCGGGAGGGTGGAGGTCACCGTCTGGTCCGATCGTTCGTCGCGAACGGTTCGTCACCTGATCGCCACGCGGACCGGTTGGGTACGGGCAGCCGCTGCGAGCTCACGCTCGGTCGAGCAGCAACGCGAACATCGTGGCATGGGTCGCCACGGCCCCGATCACCAGCATGTGGAAGATCTCGTGGTACCCGAACCACCGCGGGGAGGGGTCGGGACGTCGGACACCGACGATGATCGCACCGGTGGTGTACATCACGCCGCCGGCGAGCAGCAGCAGGACGGTCGTCGCGCCCGCCTGCGACCACAACCACGGCAGGAGCACCAGCGGCGTCCAGCCGATCGTGAGGTAGATGGCGTTGTTCGCGCCCTTGGGCGGCGCGTAGGGCAGCCACTCGTTGAGGATCCCGAGACCGGAACCGGCCAGGGAGGTCACGAGCAGCACCTGGGACGGCCACCCCTGCAAGCCCAGCAGGGCCAGCGCGACCCCGGTCCCCCCGATCGCGAGGTAGATCCCCGTGTGATCGAGCCGGAACAGCCGCTCGTAGGTCGTGGCGTCCCACCGACGCAGGTGCAGCAAGGCGCTCAGCGAGAACATCGCGGCGATACCGAACGCGAACGACGCGACCCCCACCGTGGCACGACCCGGTGGGGCGAGGACCAACCACACGATGGCACCCGGGATCGCCAGCAGCGCCGCGACACGGTGGGACCACCCACGTAGCCGCGGCCGTGGCATGGTCAGTGCGCGATCGGTGTTGACCGACCGCTTCAGGATGCGTTCGCTCACACCCCCAGCGTACCGGCGGGAGGCGTACGGACCTGCACGGGCGAGCGGCCGATCGGTCGGTTCCCCTATCGTGGCGGGCATGAGCCGACCCATCGCGACCAACGACACCGTCGACCTCGACGGGCTGCTCGAGTTCGTGCGCCCGCGCCACCACCACGTGCTGGTCACCCACCGCCGTGACGGCGGGCCACAGCTCTCGCCCGTGGCCGGAGGCGTCGACGCCGGGGCGATCGTGATCGCCACCTACCCCGAACGCGCGAAGGTGCGCAACCTACGACGCGACCCGACCGCGACCGTGCTCGTCCTGTCCGACGACTGGAACGGACCGTGGGTGCAGATCGACGGGCAGGCGGAGGTGATCGACCTCCCGGAGGCGATCGAACCGCTCGTCGGCTACTTCCGGTCGATCGCCGGGGAGCACGACGACTGGGACGAGTACCGGCAGGCGATGCGCGACCAGGGCAAGTGCCTGATCCGGGTCGCGATCGAACGGTGGGGCCCCATCGCGACCGGGGGGTTCCCACCTCGGCTCGCTGAGGGATGAGCCACCGGTGAGCGACACCGCGACCTCGGTTCGGTTGCCCACCTACAGCCGCACGCAACGCGTCGGTCTCATCCTGGCGGTGGTCGCGTTCGCCCTGCCGCTGGTGTTCGACGTTCCCGGGTTGGCGGCGCCCGGCGAGCGGATGCTGGCCATCTTCCTCCTGGCGATCGTGCTGTGGATCACCGAGGCCATCCCGCTGGTGGCGACCGCCCTCGCGGTGGTCCTGCTCCAGGTGGTGCTGCTCTCCGAGCAGGCGCTCGTCCCGGTCGAGGAGGTGGTGGTCGCGGCGGACGTGTTCGCCGCGCTCGCCGATCCCGTGATCGTGCTGTTCCTCGGTGGGTTCCTGATCGCGAACGGCGCGGCCACGTTCGGGCTCGACCGGACGTTGGCGGCGTTGCTGCTGCGGCCGTTCCTGGCCGGTGGGGCCCGGTCGATCGTCCTCGGTCTGATGCTGATCACCGCGCTGCTGTCGATGTTCGTGTCGAACACGGCGACGACCGCCACGATGTTCGCCGTACTGGTGCCGGTGCTCGCCTCCCTGCCACCGGGGCGGTCACGGACCGGGCTCGCGCTGGCCGTGCCGATCGCCGCCAACGTCGGGGGCATCGGGACCCCGGTGGGCAGCCCCCCCAACGCCATCGCGCTCGGAGCGCTCGCCGCCCGTGGCGAGTCGGTGTCGTTCGTCGGGTGGATGCTGCTGGCGGTACCGCTGCTGGTGGTGGTCCTGCTCGGTGCGTGGTGGCTGTTGACCCGGAGGTTCGTGGCGGCGGACACCCCGATCGAACTGGCACTGGACGCCTCCTTCGACCGGTCCCCTGCGGCGATCGTCTTCAGCGTGGTCGCTGCCACGACGATCCTGTTGTGGCTCACCGAGCCCTTGCACGGGCTCGCCTCCTCGACCGTCGGGTTCATCCCCGTCGTCGTCCTGCTGGCGACCGGGGTGCTCGGTGCGCGGGACCTCCAGTCGCTGCCGTGGCACGTCCTGTGGTTGGTGGCTGGCGGCATCTCCCTGGGTGCGGGCATCGGCGCGTCCGGGCTGGACGCCTGGCTGCTCGAGTTGGTCGCCTGGGACCTGCTCCCGGCCACCGTGCTGATCGCGCTGCTGGTCCTGGCCGGCTTGGCCTTCTCCACCGTGATCTCGTCCTCGGCCGCCGCCAACCTGCTGATCCCCCTCGCACTGGGGCTCGCGACGGGCATCGGGACCGACCCCATCCTGATCGGTGTCGTCGTCGCGCTCGGTTGCGCGCTGGCGATGGCGCTGCCGATCTCCACCCCACCGAACGCGATCGCCTACGCGACGGGTGAGGTCTCCCAGGGTGCGATGGCCTCCACCGGCATCGTCGTCGGGGTCGTCGGGGGCTCGCTGCTGGCCTTCGCGATGCCCCCGCTGTGGTCCGCGCTCGGCCTGCTGTGACGACCGACGGCACCTCCGGCTCCGAGGCACCGCTGGTGGCCGCGGTCATCGCCGCCGACCCGGCCCGCGCCGCGATGATCCGGCGGGAGCTCGCGCCCGCCCTGCAGGCGACGGGGACCGTCGTCGTCGAGGCCCCAACGGTCGAGGCCGCGCTCGCCGCTCGGACGGAGGGCAACCTCCTGGCGTTGCTGGTGGTCGACGCCGGCGCCGCGACCGCGAGTCCCCAGCTCGACGTCGATCGCGTGCTGGCCCCGGCGGCGGGCCTCGATCCGGTGCCCAGCATCGTGCTGCTGAGCGAGCGTCATCACCACACCGACGTACACCGTTCGCTGGACCGCGACCTGGTCCACGCGATCGTCGCCGTGCCATGGACCGTCGGTGAGGTCGCCCACCAGGGCCGGTCGCAGCTGGCGCGCTGGCTGCGCCGACGGGACGCCACGGATGCACGGCTGCAGGCGCTGGACGACGGTGCTCGCCTCGCCGAGGGTCCCACCAGCCAGATGCTCCTGGATCTCGAGCTCGACGACCACGACCTCACCCTGCGCCTGCTCCGCGACATCGAGGGCGTGCTCGGCCCGCTCCCGCGCCTGCAGCTGCCGGCGGGCACCCGGCTGACCCATCAGGACGTCGGGGTCGACGGCGTCGTCATCGTCGTGCAGGGCGCGGTCGCGCTGCACCGCCACACCGAGATCGGCGATCTGCGGCTGCACCATGCGTCCACCGGGCCGGTGGTCGGCCTGCTGTCGCTGGCGCAGCAGCGTCAGGCGTTCTTCACCTCCCGAGCCACGACCGACGTCGAGGTGGTGCATCTCAGCCTCGAGCAGCTCGACCGGGCCTTGCAGCTCGAACCCGAGGTGGGCGCCGCGCTCGCGGCCGTGAGCGTGCGAGCGCTCGCTCGCCGGCTGCGTCGGGCCGAGCAGCTGCAGGTCCGCGAGGTGAAGCTCAACCGCGAGCTCGACCGCGAACGCGAGCGGCTGGCAGACGCCCTGGCCGAGCTGGAGGCGACCCGGCTGGAACTGATCGAGACCGAACGGATGGCCACCCTCGGTGAGCTGGCGGCCGGGGTCGCCCACGAGCTGAACAACCCGGTGGCGGCGCTGACCCGGGCCGCCACCTACGTCGCGACCGACCTGGGAGCGCTCCTGGCGGTCCATCCGCGTTCCCAGGCGCTCGCCGAGGTGCTGACCACGGCGCATCGTCGCCCACCTCGCAGCACCGCGGAGGACCGTCGTGCCCGACGCGCGATCGCGGACCGGATCGGCGACGCGACGCTCGCGGACCGGTTGGTCGCGGCCGGTATCGACGATCCCGACGACGCCAGCCGGATCGCCGACAGCGCCGACGCGGGCGAACTCGCCCGCGCGGCCGACCTCGGCAGCGCGCTGCGCAACCTGACGACCGCCGCCGGCAGCGTGGCCGAACTGGTGGACAGCCTGCGGGCGTACGCCCGCCCGTCCACCCAGCGACCCCAGGACGATGTGGATCTGCACGCGACCGTGGAGGACGCCCTGCGCCTGGTCGGCCACCGGTTGGATCGGGTCGAGGTCATCCGGGACTACGCCGCGGACCTGCCGCGACTCCGGGCCCATCCGGGGCCGCTGAGCCAGGTGTGGGCGAACCTGCTGGTCAACGCTGCGGACGCCCTGGCCGGTTCCGGCACGATCCGGATCACGACCCGTTGCCCGGATCCGGGCCACGTGGAGGTCCGCATCGGTGACGACGGACCCGGTATGGCCGACGAGGTCCAGGAACGGCTGTTCACCCCGCGCTTCACGACCAAACAGGGTGCCGTGCACTACGGGCTCGGTACCGGGCTGGCGATCAGCCGGCGCATCGTCGCGACGCACGGCGGGACCATCGAGGTGGCCTCGACGACGGACGAGCCGAGCGGGACCGAGGTGCTCGTGCAGCTACCCACGGCGGGGCCGCCGCCGGACACGGAGGGATCCACATGAGGTTGTGCGTGCTCGTCCTGGAGGACGAACCGGCGGTCCGTGACGCCCTCGTGCGGGATCTCGCCCCTCTGCGTGACGTCATCCGGATCGAGCCGGCGGAGGACGTCGCCGACGCGCAGGCGGTGCTCGACGACCTGAAGGGCGACGGCGACCTGCTCGCGGTGGTCCTGGCCGACCATCGGCTGCCGGAGACCACCGGTGTGGAGTTCCTCGTGCAGCTGCGCGACCAGCCGCAGCACCGGTCAGCGCGCAAGGTGCTGGTCACCGGTCAGGCGGATCAGCAGGACACGATCCGCGCGGTCAACGACGCCGGGCTCGACCACTACATCGCCAAGCCGTGGGACCCGGACGAGCTGGTCGCGGTCACCCGCGAGCAGCTCACCGGGTTCGTGCTCGACACCGGGGTGGACCCGCTGCCGCACCTGCGCGTGTTGGACCAGCAGCGCATCCTGCCGGCGCTGCGGGGACGCGGCGACCGGTGACCGCTGGCTAGACCGCCGGCCGCTGGTCTGCGTCACCGACATCGTCACCGACGCCCGGTGACGAGCCCGGATAGGTTGGGTGGCCCGGGCCGGACCGCTGCACGGTCCACTCCCCCCGGCAACGAACGGGACGGACACATGCGGGTCCTGCAGATCGCCCCACCGTGGTTCCCGGTCCCGCCGACCGGTTACGGCGGGATCGAGTGGATCGTCTCGTCACTGGCCGACGGGCTGGTCGACGCTGGCCACGAGACCACGTTGTTCGCGCCCGGTGGTAGCCAAACGAGCGCGAAGCTCGAGGCCTACTACGACCAGCCACCCTCGATGCATGTCGGCGACCCGTGGTTCGAAGCACCGCACGCCCTGGCGGCCTACGCGCAGCGGGACCGCTTCGACGTGATCCACGACCATCTGGGTGCGGTGGGTCCCGCCATCGCCGCGGCACGTCCCGGCGGCCCGCCGGTCGTGCACACGTTGCATGGTTCCTGGACCACGGCGAACCAGCATCTCTACCGCGAAGTCAGCGACCACGTCCACCTGGTGGCCATCAGCCAGGACCAGGCCTCGCGCGCACCGGACGGCATCGAGGTGAACTCGGTCGTCCACAACGGGGTCCCCCTGGACCGCTACCCCTACCGCGAGCAGAAGGAGGACTTCCTGCTGTTCGTGGGACGGGCGACGGCGGACAAGGGCCCGGAGGTGGCCATCGACGTCGCCAAACGCGCTGGGCTGCCGCTGGTGATGGCGATCAAGATCGCCGAACCGCTGGAGATCGAGTACTACGAGACGATGATGGCCCCGGCCATGATCGGTGCCGACGTCGACATCCGCACCGACGTCGGCCACGACGAGAAGGTCGACCTGATGGGCCGAGCCCGCGCGATCGTGGTCCCGATCCGCTGGGACGAGCCGTTCGGGTTGGTCATGGCCGAAGCGATGGCCTGCGGGACGCCGGCGATCGCCTACGCACGTGGTGCGGCACCGGAACTGATCGTCGATGGTCGCACCGGCAGCCTGGTTCGTCCGGGCGATCTGCCCGGCCTGGTCGACGCCGTGGTCGAGGTGGACCGGCTGGACCCAGCCGACTGTCGCGCGCACGTCGAGTCGAAGTTGTCCGCGACCCGGATGGTGGAGCGCTACCTCGACGTCTACGCCACCCTGGCCGGCTGACGCCGCACGACCCGCCGGTCGCACCACCGACCGGACCTCCGACCGCGCTCCATCTAGCCGCGAGGAACCCGCCGTGTCCGACCTGGGTCCGCTCTCCGAGATCGTCTGCGTCCAGGGCGAGTCCTTCACCATCTCCGGACCGACCGGTGACGTCGAGCAGGGCGACCACGGGGTCTACGTCCGCGACACCCGGTTCCTCTCACGCCTGGCGCTGACCGTCGAAGGGGCCCGTCCGAGCCACCTCTCCGGCGCGTCGGTCGGCGGACAACGTGCGGTGTTCCATGCCTACCTGCCCTCGTCCAGCGACACGGAGGTGGACCCCACCATCTCCGTCACACGACGGCGAGCCGTGGATGGGGGGCTGCGCGAGACCCTCGAACTCGCCAACCACGGCAGCCGGTCGACGACGCTCGAGGTCGTGGTCCGCGCCGCGACCGACTTCGCCTACATCTTCGATGTCAAGCACGGCCTCGCCCTCGAACCCGTGGAGCCGACGGCCGCCGACGACCGGCTCACGTTCGAGCGGCCGGGTGGGACCGAGCGGACCGTGGTCTCGTTCGCCGGCGCCCACGCCGACGGTGACCGGCTGCGCCGATCCGTCACGTTGGCGCCCGGCGAGACGTGCTACCTCGACGTCGAGGTGGCCTGCCGCGATCACCACGGCGAGGTCCGACCTGGTGAGGGCGCCGCGGCAGCCGTTCACGCCCCCGTGGAGAGCTTCGCCGGTCCCCAACGCCCTGAGCACCCGTCGATCGACTGCTCGGACACCCGGTTCAGCCGGCTGCTCCTTCGATCGCTCGCGGATCTGGACTCGCTGGTGCTCCGGGACCCGGAGGACGCCGAGGACCGGTTCCTGGCCGCGGGCAGCCCCTGGTTCCTCACGCTGTTCGGTCGTGACTCGATCTGGTCGGCGCTGATGGCGCTACCCCACGACCCCGGGCTGGCCCGCGGGACGCTGCGAGCCCTGGCCCGGCGGCAGGGAACGAGGCACGACGAGGACACCGAGGAGCAGCCCGGCAAGATCCTCCACGAGGTCCGCCGTGGTGCCCTCGCCGACCGTGGCGATCTCCCGCCGTTCTACTACGGGACGGTCGATGCGACCCCGCTGTTCGTCGTGCTCGCCCACGAGGCGTGGCGCTGGGGCCTGCCGGACGCCGAGGTGGAGGCGCTGCTGCCCCACGTGGAGGCGGCGCTCGCCTGGATGCGCGACCACGGCGATCCGGACGGTGACGGCTTCCTGCGGTACGTGCCGGGTACCGGCCGGACGCTCGCCAACCAGGGGTGGAAGGACTCCCACGACGGCGTGCGCTACCGCGACGGCCGGATCGCGGTCGCACCCTTGGCGCTGTGCGAGGTCCAGGCGTACGCCTACGACGCCGCTCGACGCGGTGCCGCCCTGCTGGACCGGTTCGGACGGCCCGGTGGCGACGACTGGCGAGCCTGGGCCGACGGGTTGCGTGCGCGGTTCCGGGCCGCGTTCTGGGTCGAGGACGAGGTCGGGCCCTACCCGGCGATCGCGGTCGACGGCGACGGACAGCCGGTGGACGGGCTCGCCTCGAACATGGGCCACCTGCTGGGCACGGGGTTGCTGGACGCCGACGAGTCGGCCGCGGTGGCCGACCGACTGGTACGCCCCGGCTTCGCGTCCGGGTGGGGGTTGCGGACGTTGTCGGACCGGTCCGGCGGGTACAACCCGCTGTCGTACCACTGCGGGACGGTGTGGCCACACGACACCGCGATCGCGGTGTGGGGTCTGGCGCGCGACGGCCACGGGCAAGCGGCGGCCACGCTCCTCGAGGGGCTCGTCCGTGCGGCGCCGACCTTCAACTTCCGGCTCCCGGAGCTGTTCACCGGCTACGACCCGGACCGAGCACCGACCCCGGTGCCCTACCCGTCATCGTGTCGGCCCCAGGCCTGGGCCGCGGGTGGTGCCATGCTGCTGGCACGCGCCCTGTTCGGGATCGAGGCCGACCTGCCGCACCGCCGGCTCACCCTGCGGCCGCTCGATCCAGCGCCCTTCGAGCGGTTGGAGCTGACCGGCATCCCGATCGGCAACGGCTGCCTGGACGTGTGCGTCCATGCCGGGCGGCTCACGGTCGACGTCCACGACCTGGACGTCGACGTGGTCGTCGAACACCCGGCCTGAGCCGTCCGTCCGGGCCCACGCGCTCGAACGCTGCCCTGGGCGCCGTCTCACCACCCCCGGCGTGACGGCCCACGCCCCCACCGCACCTCCCGCGACCCGGAGCATGTCCGCGATGAACGACCGGCACCCCACCACCGCGGTCGAGCGGGTGTACTCGCGGTTGCTCGACGAGGATGAGGACCACGGCCGCGGCGACCTCGCCCCCGCGCACGTCGAGGTGGTCCCCAGCAACGCGACCAAGCAGGTCGTCGCGATGACGCTGCAGAAGGCCGGCGACCTGATCGTCGACGCGAAGACCGTCCTGGCCTGGTTGCTCGTGGCCGTCGGCGCTCCCGCGGGGTTCACCGGGCTCCTGGTCCCCATCCGCGAGTCCGGGTCGATGCTGCCCCAGTTGGCGCTGGTCGGTGCCGTCCGGCGACGCGCCGTCCGCAAGTGGGTGTGGGTGCTCGGGGGCAGCCTGCAGGGCGCCGCCGTGCTGGGCATGGCAGCCGCAGCCGCCACGCTCGATGGGACCGCCGCCGGCGTCGCCATCCTGGTGGCGCTCACCGCTTTCGCGGTGGCCCGGTCGCTGTCGTCGATCGCGTCGAAGGACGTCCTCGGTCGCACCGTGCCGAAGGGCTCGAGGGGCCAGATCAACGGCTTCGCCACGATCGGATCCGGTATCGCGGCGATCACCGTCGGGGTCGCGATGCGGGGGCTCGGTGGCCAGGACACGCCACCGAGCACCTTCGCGTGGCTGCTCGCCGGCGCGACGCTCGCGTGGGTGCTGGCCGTCGTCGTCTACGGCACGATCCGGGAGGTGCCGGGCGAGCAGACGGACGATACGAGCGGTACCGACGGGTCCGCGGCCCGCCTTCGGCTCCTCCGAGACGACCCGCCGTTCCGACGGTTCGTGATCGCGCGGGGGCTGCTGCTGGTCTCCGCGCTGAGCCCGCCCTTCGTGGTGACGCTGGCGACCGAACACGGTGGGGCGGGTCTGGCGGGGCTCGGCTCGTTCGTCATCGGCAGCGGGATCGCGTCCCTGGTCGGGGGGCGTTTCTGGGGCCGGGCCGCGGACCGGTCCTCGCGCCGGACGATGATGCTCGCCGCGGGCGTCTCCTCGGTGATCCTGCTGGGCTTCCTCGCGGTCCTACGCATCGACGGTGCACGCGAACTGACGCTCCTCTACCCGTCCGTCTACCTGCTGTTGGCACTGGCGCACACGGGTGCGCGACTGGGTCGCAAGACCTACGTCGTCGACCTGGCCGACGGCGACCGGCGCACGGACTACGTCGCGGTCTCCAACACCGCGATGGGGCTGATCCTGCTCGCCACCGGCGGGGTCACCTCCCTGGCCGCCCTGGTGGGCCCCCAGTTGCCGCTGTTGGTGTTGGCGGGGCTCGGCCTGCTCGGGGTCGCGGTCAGCTGGCGCCTCCCGGAGGTGTCCGCCGGCACGGCCTGACCGTCGAGCGACCCGCGGGCTCCGTGCGCTCAGAGCGCGCGAGGAGGTGTACGGACGGACCAGATCCGGCTGCGGCGCCGTCACG
>SKNP01000127.1 GCA_007120485.1 Nitriliruptoraceae bacterium | reverse complement strand
CGGCACGACGCGGGCGAGGTTGCGACGGACCTGTTCGCGCTGTCGCGGCGAGGCCAGCCGGAACCAGGCCGCGCCGATCCTGGGGGGCAGCCGCCGGGCGACCGGCTCCGGTAGCTGCGCCGCCGCTTCCCACACCGCCCGGTACTGCCAGTAGGTCGCGCGCTGCCGGATCGACTCCGGGGGTGGTGGCGGCAGGTCGGCGAGGTCGGCCGCCGCCCTCACCCTGGCCGCTCCGGGTCACGCGCCTCGACCGCCTCATCGAAGTTGCGCTGCCCGTAGAACCGCCGTGCCGCCGCCTTGAAGGCCCGGCTCCAGGCCCGGTCGTGCAGCGTCAGCGAGACGAGTTCGTCGGGCAGGTCGCGGGCGATCTGGCACCACACGTGGTGGACCCGCTGGACGACGGTGACGACGCCACCGACGGCCAGCAGCCACAGCACCGGCTCCAGGACCCAGCGGTGGAACACCAGCGCCATGATCAGCAGGACCGCCCGCTCAGCCCGCTCGACCAGCCCGACGGAGCAGTCGAGGTCGATCGCTTCGGCCTTCGCCCGGACGTAGCTGGTCACGCTCGCGGAGACCATCACGACCATCGCCAGGACGAATAGGCGCGGTTCGTCACGCAGGAACCAGGCCAACCCGCCCAGGATCACCGCATCGGAGACGCGGTCGGTCACCGAGTCGTAGAAGCTGCCGAACGCGTTGGAGCGTCCGGCCGCTCGGGCGACCGCCCCGTCGAAGGTGTCCATGAGGCCACCGACGACCAGCACCCAACCGCCGAGCACCAGCTCGCCGCTGACGACCAGGTAGGCCGCCACCGTGGTGAACACCAGCCCCAGCGTCGTCAAGGTGTTGGGCGTGATCCCGGTGCGCGCGAGCACGCGGCCGACCGGCCCGGTGACGGCGTCGACGTAGGTCGGGAACCTGGAGCGAACGGCCACGCGGTCCTGCGTCGTCGGAGACCCACGATGCTACCGAGCCCGCCGCGCGGCTCGCCGATGACCGTCACGGACGGTTCAGGTGAACCCCGGCGCGACCTGGTCGTACAGCTCCTCGAGCGCCTTGGGCAGCACGCGACTGGCACCGATGACCGAGATGAAGTTGGTGTCACCGCCCCACCGCGGGACGACATGCAGGTGCACGTGCTCGGCGATCCCCGCGCCCCCGGCGGCCCCGAGGTTCATCCCGAGGTTGATCCCGGCGCAGTGCACCCGCTGTTTGAGGACCGCGACCGAGCGCCGTCCGAGCTCGAACATCTCGGTGGCGGCCT
The DNA here is from genome assembly GCA_007120485.1 of Nitriliruptoraceae bacterium. Classification (GTDB taxonomy): domain Bacteria; phylum Actinomycetota; class Nitriliruptoria; order Nitriliruptorales; family Nitriliruptoraceae; genus SKTG01. The sequence goes on along the minus strand of SKNP01000127.1, from coordinate 9,082 downwards.
CGCCGTCCAGGTCCTCGAGTTCGCCCTCGTGCACGTAGGGCACGACCATCAGGTGCCCCGGGTTGTAGGGGTAGGCGTTGAAGATCACGAACGCACGCTCACCGCGGTGCAGGATCAGCGACTCGCGATCCCGTTCCGGGTCACGGGCGGGCAGGACGCAGAACGGACAGCCCTCGATCGGGTCGTCCCCGACGAGGTAGCCGAACCGCCACGGTGCCCAGAGGCGCTGCAGGTCGTCGGTGTGAAGCCCGCGCTGGTCGCTGCGGGCGTCCCGGAGGTGCTGGCCGACGTGCTCGGCCGCCTGCGGGTCCGGCGTGCCGGGGTCGTCGCCTCGCGGGTCCTGGGTCATCCCGTGCCTCCGGCGCCACGGTGGCCGAGCAGCAGGCCCCGCCCGGTCGTCAACCCCGGGACGTCGTCACGCCACTGCGCGGTCAGGCCGGTGGCCTCGACGGCGGCGAGGTAGCGCTCGCGGGTGAACAACGGCAGCCGGTGGGTCTCCTCCAGCGTGGCCACCCCGCCGGTCGTAGCCACGGCCCAACCGAACTCGATCACCAGGTGGGCGCCGTCCTCGCGGGAGGTGACGGCCCGGGCGACGACGCCTTCCTCGGTCTGGGCGTGGTCGAGCTTGCGGATCCCCCCGGGAACGACGCGGTCGGGGGTGAGCCACGGTTCGATCAGCAGCACCCCGCCCGGGGCGACGTGCGCGGCCATCGCGGCCACCGCCGCGTCCAGTTCGGTCTCGTCCTCGACGTGGCCGATGGAGGAGAACAGGCACGTGACCGCGTCGAACGTCCGACCGAGGTCGAACGCGCGCAGATCCTCCTCGTACAGGGGCACGTCGGAACCCAGCCGATCGGCCGCGATCGCCAGCATCTCCGGCGAGACGTCGAGCCCGGCGACCGCCTCCACCTCGGCGGCGAACACCGCCAGGTGCCGGCCGGTCCCGCACGCCGCGTCGAGCAGCGACGCCGGGGCGGCGCCGCCGACCTCGTGGAGCGTCGCCAGCACCGTCCGGGCCTCCGACACGTAGTCCTTGCCGGTCGACTCGTACAACGCGTCGTACCAGCCAGCGAGGTCGTGGTAGCTCGGCGCTTGGTGGGTCACGCGAGGTCCCCGGTCGCGCGGGTGAGGATCTCGTCGACGACCTCCGCGACGAACGCGTCGAGGGGCACGTCCTTGCGCTGATCGCCGCGGTAGGGGCGAACCGCGACCGTGCCGGCCTCGGCCTCGCTGCCCCCGACCACCAGCGTGTACGGGATCTTGGACGTCTGGGCCTCGCGGATGCGGTTGCCGAGGGTCGCGTCGCTGGCGTCGACGTGGACCCGGACCTGGCGGTCCGCCAGGGTCGTGGCGACCTTCTCCGCGTAGTCGCCGAAGTCGGCCGCCACGGGCACCACCCGGACCTGCTCGGGGGCCAGCCAGGTCGGGAAGGCGCCGTTGAACGACTCGACCATCACGGCGAAGAACCGCTCGATCGAGCCGAACAGGGCCCGGTGGACCATGTAGGGCCGGTGCTTGTCCCCGTCGGCACCGACGTAGGCGATGTCGAACCGCTCGGGCAGGTTGAAGTCGATCTGCACGGTGGTCAGCTGCCATTCCCGGCCGATGGCGTCCTTGGCGTGGATGTCGATCTTCGGCCCGTAGAAGGCGCCTTCACCCGGGTCGGTCTCGTAGGGCAGGCCGGTCCGCTCCACGGCGTCGATCAACGCCTGCTCCGCGGCGGCCCACCCCTCGTCGTTGCCGGCGAGCGACTTCTCCGGCCGGGTCGAGATGGCGACGCGCGACGGATCGCCCAGCCCGAACGTGCGGTAGAGGTCGCGCGCGAACTCCACGCAGTCCGCGACCTCGTCGACGACCTGGTCGTCGCGGCAGAAGATGTGGCTGTCGTCCTGGGTGAACCCGCGGGCTCGGAGCATCCCGTTGACGACCCCCGAGCGCTCGTAGCGGTAGACGGTGCCCAGTTCCGAGAGGCGGATGGGCAGCTCGCGGTAGGAGCGGGTACGCGAGGTGAACGCCATGATGTGGAAAGGGCAGTTCATGGGCTTGAGTCGGTAGGCCGCACCCTCGACCTCCATGCCCGGGTACATCAGCTCCGCGTAGTTCTCCAGGTGCCCGGAGATCTCCCAGAGGTCCTCCTTGGCGATGTGCGGGGTGTAGACGGGCTGGTAGCCGCGACGCAGGGTCTCGTCACGGATCCAGTCCTCCATCTGCTTGCGCACGATCGCGCCGTTGGGCAGGAACAACGACAGCCCCGGCCCGAGCTCCTCCGGGAAGTGCACCAGCTCGAGGTCACGGCCGAGCTTGCGGTGATCGCGCTTCCTGGCCTCCTCGAGCATGGTCAGGTGGGCGGTCATCGCCTTCTTCGATTCCCACGCGGTCCCGTAGATGCGCTGGAGCATCGGCTGGTCCTCACGGCCACGCCAGTACGCGCCGGCGCTGCGCAGCAACGTGAACGCCGGGATGCGATCGGTCGACGGCACGTGCGGACCGCGGCACAGATCGGACCATGCGGCCGTGCCGTCGGGACGCACGTTGCGGTAGACCGTGAAGGTCGGATCGCCGTCCGCATCGCCCTCGTCGGCGTCCGGTGCCGCGTCGACGTCGCTGACGATCGTGCCGTCGCCGACGAGCTGGATGATCTCTCGCTTGTACGGCTGGTCGGCGAACTCGGCGAGGGCGGCCTCGCGGGTGATCTCCTCGCGCTGGTAGGTCTGCTTCTCCCGCGCGAGTTCGACCATCCGCTCCTCGATGCGCTCGAGGTCCTCGGCGGTGAACGGCCGACCGATGTCGAAGTCGTAGTAGAAACCGTCCTCGACCGGTGGCCCGATCCCCCACTTGGCGTCGTCGAACAGGTCGGTCACCGCTTGCGCCATCAGGTGGGCGGTGGAGTGCCGCAGGATGGCCCGGCCCTCGTCGGAGTCCGCGTAGATCGCGGCGACCTCCGCACCGTCCGGCACCGGACGGTCGAGGTCCCAGGGGTGCCCGTCGACCGTCGCGGCGACGATCTGGCCGCGGACCGCGTCCAGGGCCTTGAGGGCCTGGATGGCCGTGCTCTGCGCCTCGAGGTCGGCACGGCTCCCGGCGTGGTGCACGGTGATGGTCTGGCTCACGTGACGCTCCGTCGCTTCGTCGCATCGGGCGGGGTTGGGGCTGCAGCCACGAGGGTAGGCGTGGCCAGGGCTGGTGCGTTCCCACCAGCTCGCCGGCTCGGGCACCCTGGCGCCCCGCAGCCAGCGCGGGCGTCCGACGACCAGCGCCGGGTGGCCCGCCCCAGGAGGTCTGCAACGTGGTCGACGCACGTGCCGGACGTGGCATCCCCGAACGGTTCCAGTTGCCGCCGCCGCCCCAGGACCAGGAGGCGCGGGCTCGCTGGGATGCCCTGCCGTTGGAACGTCAGCGGGAACTCGCGCGGGTCGGTCCGGAGGACGTCGACGACCTCGACCCGGACGACCGCGACCTGGTCGTGGCGCTGAGCATCACGCGCGTGATCACGGCCTGGCGGCTGCTGCTCACCCCACCGCTGTTGGGGCTCGTCGTGGTGATGACGGTGTGGGGGTTCGGGCGGTCGACGGCCCAGGACGCCGACCTGTCGTTCTGGATCGCCCTGGTGCTGGGCGTGCTCGTGTGGTTCGTCGGCGCGTTCGCCGGCGCCCGACGGCTGCGACGGGCCCGCCAGGTCGTGGCCGCCGCATCGGGGTAGCGAAACACGTCCGGTCAGTGGCGTTCGCCTCAGCGCTCACGTAGCACCGGCAGACGCCGATGTCCTCTGGCGGCCCGACCCGCCAAGGTGGACGATCGAAGTGGCCCAACCGTGGACCACCGGTCCGATCGCTCGATGGCACGGGTCCCTGGGTTCGACCGTCGTGTGACGGGCCGTCCGGTGCATGCCGAGAGAAGGCGAGGACGCCTGTCATGCGCAGACCGTTGGTCGTCCTGCTCGCTCTGGTCTTCCTCCTCCCATCGAGCCTGGCGGATGCCGTCCTGGCTCCCGGTGGGACCTTCATCGATGACGACCACAACACCCACGAAGGCAACATCGAGGCGATCGTCGCGGTGGGCGTCACCTTCGGCTGCGATGCGGCCGGATCCCGGTACTGCCCGGCGGATGTCGTGACGCGAGCCCAGATGGCGTCGTTCCTGGCCCGTGCCTTCGAGTTGCCGCCCACGTCGCACGACCACTTCCTCGACGACGACGGCAGCATCCATGAGGACAACATCAACCGCGTCGCCGAGGCCGGCATCACGCTCGGCATCGGTGCGCGACGCTACGACCCCAACGGCGACGTGACGCGGGAGCAGATGGCGTCCTTCCTCGTGCGTGCCCTGGACCTCGACCCGAGCCCCGGCTCGCGGTTCACGGACGTCTCCGGCGTCCACGAGCCCAACGTGAACGCGCTGGCCGAGGCGGGGATCACGCTCGGGTGCGACGCGTCGGGGACCCGGTACTGCCCGACGGACGCCGTCCGGCGGGACCAGATGGCCTCGTTCCTCGCCCGGGCCCTCGGGCTCGAACCGATCGCGGTACCACCGCGTGGCTCGACGCCGCCCTCACCGGGTGTGAGCTGCCCGACGACGGGCGACTGGACGGGACGGACCTCCCAGGACAAGGCCATCTCCTTCACCGTGGAGGATGCTGATGGCTGCCGCATCGCCGGTGGTCTGAAGTACGACGCCAGTGACCCGGCGGCCGGCTGCCGGGGCGGGATGCTCGTGTTCAGTTACTCGATGCCGATCAGCGAGGGACGCTTCGCAACTCCAGGGCTCACGGGTGCGTTCTCCTCCACGACGACGGCGGCGGGCACCTTCGAGCGCACCTGGATCGAGCTGTACGACACCTACGGTCCCGGTGGCACGATCTGCCGCCACTGCGGGACGCGTCACTGCAGCGCCTCCGGCACCTGGACCGCGACGCCGACCGGGTAGACCGGACCCGACGCACCTCGGACCGAACGGGGGCCGGGTCCACCTCGGTGGCCCGGCTCCCGAACGCACGGGCCGGCCTCGGCGGCGGCTGGGCCGCCTCGGTGGTCCGGCCCCACCGCACCGGCGGCCTCGGCAGCGGAGGACGCCCCCATCCACGGCACCGTGCGAGCGGTGCACCCACCCGGCGAGGTCGGCGACGGAGGGGCGGTGCGGCAGGTCCGTGCCCTTGGCCCCTACGAGAGGGCCAGCACCCGGCGTACCGTCGAAGGCTCACCGCTCCCCGGTCGGGGTGCCTCGGTCCGATGGAGGCCGACCATGACCATCGCCCTCGACCTGGCGTACGTCGCTCCGACCTCGCTCGAGGACGCACTTGGACAGCTCGCCGATGGCGACGCAACGACCGTGCTCCTGGCTGGTGGCACCGACGTGATCGCCCGGTTGCGCGACGACGCCATCCAACCCACGCGGCTCGTCGATATCAAGCGCATCCCCGGCCTGTCGTCGGTGGAGATCCGCAAAGGTTCGCTCCACGTCGGTTGCCTGGTCACCTTCAGTGACCTGCTGGCCTCCGACCTGGTCCAGGACCGGTTCCCCGGGCTCGAGGAGATGGCCCGCCTGGTCGCGTCCGTCGGTATCCGCAACCGTGCGACGGTCGTCGGCAACATCTGCTCCGCGGTGCCGAGCTGCGACGCCGGCCCGGTCCTGCTCACCCACGACGCCGTGATCCACACCACGAGCCCCGCGGGTGAACGCGCGATCCCGATCGACCGATGGTTCGTCGGACCGCGGCGGACCGCGATCGAGGACGGGGAGATCGTCACGCACCTGACGGTCCCCGTCCCGCGCAACCACCACGGCGCCGCCTACGCCCGGCTGTCCCGCACCCGCGGCGAGGATCTCGCCCAGGCGAGCGTCGCCGTCCTGCTCGAACCCGGCCACCGCTACCGGGTGGCATTCGGCGCGGTCGCCGCGTCCGCGCTCCGTGCCCGACGGATCGAGGCGCTCATCGCCGGGTCCCGGGTGGACGCGGAGCTGGTCGATCGGGCTGTGGACCTCGTCCACGACGAGGTGGCACCGATCACCGATGTCCGCGCCACCGCCCACTACCGGCTGCGGATGTGCGAGGTGATGCTCCGTCGGGCGCTGACCGCCGCGACCGGGCGAGCCGCCGGCGACGGTCCGCGGTACGACGTCGCGCTCATATGAGCACCGAGGAGTCGACATGCGTCACGCCATCACGCTCCGGGTGAACGACGAGGTCCGGACGCTCGACGTCGAACCGAGCGACGTCCTGCTGGAGGTGCTGCGAGGTCGCGTCGGCTTGACGAGCCCCAAGGCGGGCTGCGAGCGAGGAGACTGCGGCGCCTGCACCGTGCTCCTCGACCACCGGACCGTCCGCAGCTGCCTCATCCTCGCCGTCGAGGTGGACGGGCACGAGATCGTGACCGTCGAAGGCCTGGGCATCGACGGGCTCACGGCGCTCCAGGAGCGGCTGATCGAGCTCAGCGCCTTCCAGTGCGGCTACTGCGCTCCCGGGGTGATCCTCTCCGCCGCCGAGCTGCTGGCCGAGACCTCCGACCCGACGCGCGAGGAGGTGCAGGAGGCGATCGCCGGCAACCTGTGCCGCTGCACGGGCTACGCACCGATCGTCGACGCGGTGCTCGCTGCGACCCGTGCACCGGCCGGCGCTCCCACGCCGGAGGTCTGACATGACCACACCGCCCGCACCGCCGCCCGCCGCCGACGCCACGGAGGTGTCGACCACCTTCGTCGGCCAGGCGACCCCCCGGATCGACGGCCTCGACAAGGTCACCGGGGCCGCACGGTTCGTCGACGACCTCGCCTTCGGTCCCGACCTGCTCCACGCGGAGATCGTCGCGAGCCCGCACGCTCACGCTCGTATCCTCGCCATCGACGCCCACCTCGCTGAGCAGGTGCCGGGCGTCGTGCGGGTCGTGACCGGCAAAGACCTGCCGTTCGCCTTCGGGCTGTACATGAAGGACCGGCACGTCTTCGCTCAGGATCGTGTCCGGTTCGTGGGTGAGCAGGTCGCCGCCGTCGTCGCCCGTACCCCGCAGGCGGCCAAGCGCGGCGCGCAGCGCCTCGAGGTGACCTACGAGGTGCTGCCGTCCGCCCTGACCACGGAGGCAGCGCTCGCGGACGACGGCGTGCGCATCCACCCGGACCTGATCGACTACCCGCACGTGCCCTGGTTCACCCCGCAGCCCGGCACCAACATCGCCCACTGGCGCAAGCTGCGGAAGGGCGACGTCGAGGCCGCGTTCGCCGACGCTGACGTCGTGCTGGAGGGCACCTACACCGTGCCCCGGTACGCACACGCGGCGATCGAGCCGCACGCCGTCGTCGCAGCCATGGACCCGGCCGGTCGACTCACCGTATGGAGCGCGTCGCAGTCGCCCTACACCCAGCGACACCTGTTCGCCGAGGCCCTCGGGCTCTCCCACCAGGACGTGCGTGTCATCACCCCGTACGTCGGTGGCGGGTTCGGCGGCAAGGCCGGCGTGACGATGGAGATCATGGGCGCCGCCCTCGCCACGGCGGTCAAGGGCCATCCCATCAAGGTCCGCTGGAGCCGCGAGCAGGAGTTCCAGAACACCTACCAGCGCCAAGGGCTCACGGCCCATCTGAAGGTCGGCGCCCAGCGCGACGGGACGATCACCTCCCTGCAGCACACGCTGCACTGGGATGCCGGGGCCTACGTCGAGTACGGCGCGAACGTGGTGAACGCGGCCGGGCTGTCGGCGACGGGGCCCTACCGGATCCCCAACGTGCGGTTGGACTCGCTGTGCGTGTACACGAACCTGCCGCCGGGTGGGCCCTACCGCGGGTTCGGCTACTCGGAGTTCACCTTCGGGCTGGAGTCACACCTGGACCGGCTCGCTCATGAGCTTGCGATCGATCCGGTCGAGCTACGCCGCCGCAACGCCATCGTGGCCGGCGACGAACTGCCGTACGGCGCGACGATGAACCCGTCCGGGCTGCGCGAGGCCATCGACCGCGCGGCGGAGGCGATCGACTGGGGCGTCGAGGAGCCGGCTCCCGCCCCACACGTGCGGATCGGCAAGGCGGTCGCCGCCTTCTGGAAGGCGCCAGCGATGCCGCCCAACGCCGGCTCCGCTGCGTTCCTGAAGTTCAACGAGGACGGGTCGATCAACCTCGGCGTCTCCGGCATGGAGATCGGTCAGGGGTACCTCACCGCCATGGCACAGATCGCCGCCGAGGTGCTGTCGGTCCCGCCATCGCGGATCCGGGTGGAGACGCCGGACACCGATCGCAACGCCTACGAGTGGCAGACCGTCGCCAGCCACGTCACGTGGGGCTGCGGCAACGCGGTGCTCGCCGCTGCCGAGCAGGCACGGACACGGATCCTGGAGGCCGTCTCCGCGGTCCACGGCCACGGGATCGACGTGCTCTACCTCGACGCCGAACAGGTCCGCTGCACCACCGACCCGAGGTTCGCGCTCCCGCTGCGCGACCTCGTGGTCGGTGGCGTCGAAGACCCGAGCGACGGCACCTTCAAGGGTGGCCCGGTGGTCGCGAGCGGCCGGTTCATGCCGGAGTTCACCACCACGCGTAGCGACCCGGAGACGGGACAGGGCGGCAAGCCCAACGTGCACTACACGGTCGGTGCAGCCGGCATCGTGCTGGAGGTGGACGTCGAGACCGGCAAGATGCACGTCCGCAAGGTGGCGTTGGCGATCGACGCGGGTCGCGCGATCAACCCGATCGCGGTCGAGGGGCAGATCGTCGGCGGGGTGCTCCAAGGGCTCGCGACGGTGCTGTTCGAGGACCTGCGGTTCGACGAGGACGGGCGACTGCTGAACCCGACGTTCACCGACTACAAGATCCCGACCTCCCTGGACGTTCCCGACGAGGTGGTCCCGATCGTCGTCGAGGTGGCCCAGCCTGACGGGCCGTTCGGCGCTCGCGGCATCGGTGAGCACACCATGATCGCGGTGGCACCGCTGGTCGCGAACGCGATCGAGGACGCCGTCGGGGTCCGGGTCACCTCGATGCCGATCACCGCGGAGCGGTTGTTCCTCGCCATGGACGCGTGAGGATCTGCCGCCGACGAGACGATGGCGCACGCCCTGACCAGCGTGATCCTGGGAGCCGCCCGAGGGCGCTGGTTGCCGGT
>SKNP01000452.1 GCA_007120485.1 Nitriliruptoraceae bacterium | reverse complement strand
GACAGACGTCGGCGCGGATCGCGGTCGGGGTCACCGGCGTCGTGCTGACGCTCGGCATCGCCGCGGTGTTCGCCGACAACGGCGAGTACGCCTCCCGCCTACCGCAGGGGACCGGTGCGCTGGTGATGATCGTGGCGACGCTGATCCTCGCGGCCGGGTCGGACCGGTTGCCGGCGCTCGCGGACACGACCCGTGTTCTGGCGGCGCTGATCGGCGTGGCGGCGACCTTCGCGGCGTGGCCGACCGTCGGCATCGATGCAGCCGGTGGGGCGCCGGGCACCGGCGCCGCGGTCGGGTTCGGGGTCGTGCCGGCTGCGCTGGTCCCCGCTCTGTTGGCCGGGCTCTGGTTGTCGGCGGACGCGGTCCGGCACGCCCGACCGTGGATCGCCGCGATGGCGGGTCCGGTGCTCGTCCGCGCGGTGGCGGCCGGGTTGTTGACCGTCGGGGTCAGCGTGCCCGTCGTCGGGTTCACCGTCCTGCTACTCGGGTTGGCCGCGGCGCTCGCTGCCTCGGTCAGCTCCCGCTGGCTGCCAGCGGTGCCGACCGCCGTGCTGTCGGTCCCGGCCGGGATCGCGCTGCTCGGTGACCGGCCGGTGCTGCACGCCGCCGTGCTGATCGCGGTCGGGCTCGCGATCGTCGCGGCGGGCGCGCTGCGCGGACGGTCCGTGATCGCCCACCTCGGTGGCATCGTCGTCACGGTCGGCGTGTGGCGGCTGCTCACCGTCCTGGAGGTGACGGCGATCGATGCCTGGTTGCTGCCGGTCGCGGCCCACCTCGCCGTCGCGGGCTGGGCGGTACGACGCACGCAGCCGACCAGTTCGTGGCTGGCCTACGTCCCGTCGGTGCTGCTGGTCGGGGTTCCCGGGTTGATCGAACGGGCCGCCGGTGGACCCGGCTGGCACGCCGTCCTGGCCGGAGCGGTGGCGATCGCGGCCGTGGCGGCAGGTGGCTCGGCCCGGCTCGGAGGTCCACTGGTGGCCGGGACCGGTGTGCTGGTCGCGGTCGTCCTGGTCGAGACCTTCGCCGTCGTGGCCGTCGTTCCGACGTGGGTCTGGCTGGCGGTCGGCGGGCTGGTCCTGCTCGGTGCCGCGGCCGCGATCGAACGTGCTGACGGCTCAGCGACCCAACTCGCACGGCGCGTGGCGCAGGTCGCCACCGACCGGCCGGACGGTGCCCGGACCGAGTGAGTGTCCCGTCCCGCGGTGTCCCGGTCGGACGAGGCCGGCGGCACCGCGGGGCGTCGTCGTGGGAGCGACCCGCATCGCGGGACGCCGTGGGGTGAGGCCGGCAGCACCGCGGGGCGTCTTCGGTCGCGGCCGGTGGACTTCTCCCCAAGCTCCCCGGATCCGGTCGACGCCACGTCGCATCCGGCCTCTACGGTGCGGTTGTGGGAGGACAGGGCCTGCGGTACGGTTCGCAGGTCGCGCGGGGCCACTCTCGGCTCCGCGCGCCGTACGTCACCGGCCGCTGTCTCGGCCCTCCGCCGCGAGCGGAGCGAGCAGCACCGGCGACGGGCGTGGACCGACAGGACCATGCCGTTCGCACCCCTGCCCCTGACGACGAGGCACGGCACGTGCCGCGTGTCCGCGGGGGCCAACCAACCACCGACCGGCCCGCACCGCGTGGGTCACCAGGTGGTCCGCACCGCGCGAACGCGCGGTCGCGGCGCGACCAGAGGAGGTGCCATGCGCCGCTACGAGATGATGGTGTTGATCACCGACACGATCGAGGAAGACGCCGCCGTCGCGGTCTTCGATCGTGCCAAGGACCTGCTGGACAAGCAGGGAGCCACGTTGCTCGACGAGGCGTGGTGGGGCAAGCGCAAGCTCGCCTACGAGATCGACCACCGCGACCACGGTTTCTACGGCATCCTCGACCTCGAGGCGACCACCGAAGCCGTCTGGGAGGTCGAGCGTCTGCTGAAGATCACCGACGAGGTGATCCGCATCAAGACCGTGCGTCCGGCGACGCGGATCCGCACGGCCTGACCCTCGCTCGATCTGATCCTGCGTGAACCGACCCGGGCCCCGTCCTCCCACGACGACCAGGTCGGCCAACACGAGCGCGAGGAGCTGCTGTGGCTTTCGAATCCAACTACATCACGTTCATCGGGAACCTGACCGACGACCCCGACCTGCGATTCACGCAGGGCGGTGCGCCCGTCGCGTCGTTCCGGGTCGCCTCCAACCGGCGGTACACGGACCGTTCCGGGAACCAGCAGGAGGAGACGACCTTCCTCAACGTCAACGCGTGGCGGGACCTCGCCGAGAACGCGGCCGAGTCGCTCGGGAAGGGCGACCGCGTCATCGTCATCGGTCGTGTCCGCGTCCGTAGCTACGAGAACCGCGAGGGCCAGACGGTCTGGACCACGGAGATCGAAGCCGACGAGATCGCCCCGAGCCTGCGCTGGGCGCAAGCCAAGCCCGAGCGCACCAGCGGTGGCGGTTCCGGCTCCGGTTCCGGCGGCGGGAGCAGCAGCGGCCAAGCCGCGACGCCCCCGTCCGATGAGGACGTCCCCTTCTGATCCCGCGGGGGTCGGGTCACCTCGGCCCGCTCCTGCCTCCATCCCTCCACCATCCATCATCCACCGGCGCCGGTGCACCGCACCGGCCGCGCCCCCACGAGGAGCACGCCCATGCCGCCCCGTCCGAAGCCCAAGGACCGCAACCGTCCGAGGAAGCCGAAGCCGTGTCCGATCT
>SKNP01000154.1 GCA_007120485.1 Nitriliruptoraceae bacterium | reverse complement strand
TGGGCGTCGACTTCCCGGCGGTGGCGAACTTGGCGGTCGCCCCGCGTGAGGTGGCCTTCGATGCCTGCCCACCGGTGTTGGAGTACACCTCGGTGTCGAGCACCAGCAGGTTGACGTCGGCGCCGGTCGACAGCACGTGGTCGACGCCGCCGAAGCCGATGTCGTACGCCCAGCCGTCGCCGCCGACGATCCACACGTCGCGACGGACGAGCACGTCGGCGATGACGTCGAGGTGGCGCGCCAGGGCGGCACGGGCACCACCGACGCCGGTCAGCCGGTCACGCAGCTGCGCCACGCGCGCCCGCTGCTGCGCGAGCCCGGTCTCGTCGTGCTGGGCGGCTGTGACCAGACCGGTGACCAGCTCGTCACCCAGGTCGCCGGCGAGCTCGTGCAGCAGGTGGATCGCCACCTGCCGGGTCTCATCGATCGCCAGGCGGATCCCCAGACCGAACTCCGCGTTGTCCTCGAACAACGAGTTCGACCAGGCCGGGCCGCGTCCGTTGACGTCGGTCCCCCACGGGGTGGTCGGCAGGTTGCCCCCGTAGATCGAGCTGCACCCGGTGGCGTTGGCGACCACGGAGCGGTCCCCGAACAGCTGGGTCATCAGCTTCAGGTACGGCGTCTCGCCGCAGCCGGCGCAGGCACCGGAGAACTCGAACAGCGGCTGCAGGGTCTGGCTGTGCTTGACGGTGTCGGTGCGGATCTCCGTACGGTCGGGGTAGGGGATCGCCTCGAACTCGCGGAAGCGGTCTCGCTCGACGTCCAGGACGGTCCGGTCGCCGCCCTCGTCCAGCACCTGGTCGATCGGGGTCATGTCGATCGACTTGTGGCCGACGTCGCTGCGGCTGACCGCCGGGCACGACTCCACGCAGACCCCGCAACCGGTGCAGTCGTCGGGAGCGACCTGTACGGAGATGAGGTGATCGGTGAGCCCACGGTCCTTGAACGGCTTGCACTTGAAGTCGGCCGAGGCGTCGGCGACCTTGTCCTCCTCGAACACCTTGATCTGGATCGCGGCGTGCGGGCAGACGATCGCGCACTTGCCGCAGTCGATGCACAGATCGGGGTCCCAGGTGGGGATCTCCGAAGCGATCGTGCGCTTCTCCCACCGGGCCGTCCCCGTCGGGAAGCTGCCGTCGACCGGCATGGCGGAGACCGGGAGCAGGTCGCCCTGACCGGCCATCAGCCGCTCGGTGACGCGCTGGACGAAGTCGGGCACCTCGTCCGGGTGGGTCGAGCGCAGGCCCAGGGCCCGCTCGATCGGCTCGGGACGCTGCCAGGCCGCCGTGACCTGACCGGGCACGTCGACCTCGGCGATCGAGCGTGCCGCACGCTCCACCGCGTCGAGGTTGCGGGTGACCACCTGTTCACCCCGTGAGCCGTAGGTGGCACGGATCGCGTCCTCGATCGCCGCGAGCGCTTCGTCACGTTCGATCACACCGGTGACCAGGAAGAACGCCACCTGCATCACGGTGTTGATGCGACCCCCGAGCCCGGCCTCGCGGGCGATCGCGTACGCGTCGACCACGTGCAGCGACAGGTCACGCTCGACGATCACCCGCTGGACGTCCGCCGGCAGCCGGTCCCACACCTGATCCGCCCCGAACGGCGCGTTGAGCAGGACGGTGCCGCCCTCACGGGCCTCGCGGAGCACGTCGAGCTTCTCGAGGAGCCCGAACTGGTGCACCGCGACCACGTCGGCGCGTTCGATCAGGTAGGTGGAGCGGATGTCGGTCTCCGACACCCGCAGGTGGGAGGCGGTCACCGCCCCGGACTTCTTCGAGTCGTACACGAAGTAGGCCTGGACATAGCGGCCCATCTCGTCCGCGAGGATCTTCGCGGTGTTCTTGGTCGCGCCGACGGTGCCGTCGGACCCGAGGCCGTGGAAGATCGCGGCCAGATCCGTGGTCGCCCGAGGCAACCGGAAGTCGGTGTCGGTCTCCAGCGAGGTGTGGCCGACGTCATCGATGATGCCGACGGTGAACCGGCGCTTGGGCTCGTCCTTCGCCAGCTCCGCGAACACCGAGGCGACCATGCCCGGCGTGAACTCCTTGCTGGAGAGCCCGTAGCGGCCTCCGATCACCTCCGGGAGCACCGCGCGCTTGCCGGTGTTGACCGCGTCGGCCAGCACGGACAGGACGTCGGTCAGCAACGGTTCTCCCACCGCGCCCGGCTCCTTGGTCCGGTCCAGCACGGCGATGTCGCGGACCGTGTCGGGCAGCGCGTCGAGGAACACCTCGACGGGGAACGGCCGGTACAGGCGCACCACCACCATCCCGACCTTCTGGCCCTTCGCCACGAGGTGGTCGACGACCTCGCGGACCGCACCCGTACCCGAGCCCATCAGGACCACGACACGCTCCGCGTCCGGGGCGCCGTGGTACTCCACGAGCCGGTACGCGCGACCGGTGCGCTCGGCGAGCCGGTCCATCGCGGCCTGCACCGCCGCGGGGACCGCATCGTGGTAGGGGTTGGCCGCTTCCCGCGCCTGGAAGAACACGTCCGGGTTCTGCGCCGAGCCGCGCAGCACCGGCCGGTCGGGGTCGAGGCCGCGCTGGCGGTGAGCGAGCAGGTCCTCCTCGGAGAGCAGCGCCTCGAGGTCGTCGTTGCCGAGCAGCTCCACGCGGTTGAGCTCGTGCGAGGTACGGAACCCGTCGAAGAAGTGCATCACCGGCACGCGCGAGGCGAGCGACGCCGCGTGGGAGACCGCGGCCAGGTCCTGCGCCTCCTGCGGCGAGCCGGACGCGAGCATCGTCCAACCGGTCGTGCGGGCGGCCATCACGTCGGAGTGGTCCCCGAAGATCGACAGCGCGTGGGTCGCGACGGTCCGGGCCGCCACATGCACGACCGCCGGGGTGAGTTCGCCGGCGATCTTGAACATGTTGGGCAGCATCAGCAGCAGGCCCTGGGACGAGGTGAACGTCGTCCCCAGCGACCCGGCCTGCACCGCGCCGTGCAGGGCGCCGGCCGCGCCTCCCTCGGACTGCATCTGCACGACCGATGGGACGACACCCCAGAGGTTCGGGCGACCCTCGGAGGACCAGGCGTCGGCGGCCTCACCCATCGGCGAGGCCGGCGTGATGGGGTAGATCGCGATCGACTCGGAACACGCGTAGGCCACGTGCGAGACGGCGTCGTTCCCGTCCATCGTGGCGACCGGCGGCTTCTCCTGCCGGGGGGCGGCGTCCTCCGAGATGGCGGGGGCGTCAGGTGCGGTGGTCGACATCGGTGGGGTCCCTTCGAACGCACGGCGGTGCGGCCGTGCCAGGAGCCACGCTAGGGAGCGTCCTCCGCGTCGGACGCGGCCGCAGGTCCCCGGGACGTAGGACCTCCTACCCCAGGGTCTGGGCCGGTCGGGCCCGGGTCGGTCGGGCTCGGGTCGGTCGTCCGTCGCGATGCCGCGTCGGCGAACGCTTCGGTCACCTGCTCGCCCGGCGACGTCGGTAGCTCCTCGTGGCGATCGTCGACCGGCTCCTCGATCTCCCGTCGAGGGTCGATGAGCACCTTACCCACGCGGCGGCCCTGGACGGACTCCACCGTGATGACCGAGCCGTCGAGCTCGAGCCGTTCGCCCTCGACCGGTATGCGCCCGAGGGTGGCGAACACCAGCCCCCCGACGGTGTCCCAGCCTTCCTCCGGCAGCTCCATGCCCAGCAGTTCGTTGAGGTCGTCAACCCCGAGACGGGCATCGACCCGCAGCCGGTCGCCGGCGAGCGGCTCGACCAACGGTTCCTCGTGATCGTGCTCGTCGATGATCTCACCGACGATCTCCTCGAGGATGTCCTCGATCGTGACCAGACCGACCAGCTCGCCGTACTCGTCGACGACCAGCGCCAGGTGGACGGTGCCAGCCTGCAGCTCACGGAGGAGCTCGTCGATCCGCTTGGTCTCCGGGACGAACGTCGGGACACGGATCAGATCGTGCCACCGCCGTCGTTCGGGCAGGGTGGCCAGGCGGCGCAACAGGTCCTTGGCGTACACCACGCCGACGATCCGGTCGGGGTCCTTGGGGTCGTGGACCGGCAGCCGCGAGTAGCCCCGTTCGACCGCGGTCGTGACGACGGCGTCGAGGTCGACGTCGTCGCCGACCGTGACCATGTCCGGACGCGGCTGCATGATCTCACGCACGAGGGTGTCGGGCAGCTCGAAGATCGAGCGGATCATCGCCCGTTCCTCCGGTTCGAGCTGCTCGTCCTCGTCGTGCTCTTCGAACTCCCGCAGTTCGTCGTCGGAGGCGTGTGGCCCGGACACCTCGTGGCGGTGCGGCACCAGAGCACGGCCGACGCCGACCAGGACCCGGGTGGGTGGCGAGGCCAGGCGCACCAACAGCCTGGCGGAGGTCGCGAGCGCCAACCCGACCGGCTCGAGGTGGCGCAAGGCGACCGTCCGGGGCGCGATCTCCCCGATGAGCAGGCTCGCCAGCAGCACCGCGCCGGCAGCAGCGACCACGGCGGCCGTGCCACCGATGACCCGTTCGGCCGCCACGATCACGACCGTGACCAGGGCGACCCGCACGATGACCGTCACCGCCATCAGGGCGTCGAGCGACGTCGCGCGGTGCTCGGTCAGCCACAACAGGGCTCGTGGCGGACCGGCTGACTCTCCGTCCGCCAGGCGCAGGGCACGGACGACGTTCAGGCGGCTGACGACCGTCTCGACCGCGGCGAGGTACCCCGAGGCGAGCAGCAGCACCAGGGCGACGGCCGCCAGGATCCAGGATGGCCCGTTCACGGGTCCGACTGCTGCGCCGCGAAGCTCGCGAGCAGTTCGTCGGTGCGACCGAACATGGCGCGTTCCTCGGCCTCGTCGGCGTGGTCCATCCCGAGCAGGTGCAACAGGCCGTGAACCGTCAGCATCCGCAGTTCGTCTCGGGGTTCGCGGCCGAACCTCGGCGCTTGCGCGCTGGCGACCGCGGGGCAGAGCACCACGTCACCGAGGATGGCCGGAACGTCGGGTGGCGTCTCACCGGGTTGATCGATCGGGAACGCGAGCACGTCGGTCGGCCCCTCGTGCCCGAGGTGCTGCTCGTTGAGCGCGCCGATCGACTCCTCGTCGACCAGCAGCAGCGCCACCTCCATGTCCTCCGGGACCCGCTCGGCATGCAGGACGTGGCGAGCCAGCGCGATCAGGTCGTCGGCGTCCACGGTCAGGTGCTGCTCGTCCGCCAGGAAGACCGCCACCTCAGCGGTCCTCCTGCTGGGCGTCCCAGTCCTCGTAGGCCTCGACGATGCGCTGGACGATCTGATGGCGGACGACGTCACCCGACTCCAGACGCGAGAACCCGACCCCGTCGATGCCGGCGAGGATCTCGTGGACGATCTTCAGTCCCGAACGTGTCCCCGAGGGCAGGTCGACCTGGCTGACGTCCCCGGTGACCACCGCCTTGGAGTTGAAGCCGATGCGGGTCAGGAACATCTTCATCTGCTCGGGGGTGGTGTTCTGGGCCTCGTCGAGCACGATGAACGCGTCGTTCAGGGTCCGCCCACGCATGTAGGCCAGCGGCGCGACCTCGATCGTGCCGCGGTCCACGTGGTCGGTGAGTTCGGCCGCCTCCATCATGTCGTGGAGGGCGTCCCACAGGGGCTTCAAGTAGGGGTCGATCTTCTCGTGCAACGTCCCGGGCAGGAACCCGAGCCGCTCGCCGGCTTCGATGGCCGGACGGGTGAGGATCAGCCGGTTGACCTGCTTGGCCCGCAGCGCCTGCACGGCCGCGCCCATCGCGAGGTAGGTCTTGCCGGTCCCGGCCGGGCCGATGCCGAACGTGACGGTGTTCTCGCGGACGTGATCGAGGTAGCGCTTCTGCCCGATCGACTTCGGACGGATCGTGCGTCCCCGGTGCGTGATCAGCGCCTCGGACAGGACCTCGGAGGGCCGCTCGTCGTCGTCGGCACGGATCATGCGCACCGTCTGCCGGACCGTCGCACGGTCCAGCGACTGACCGCGGTCCAGCAGCAGGACCAGCTCCTCGAACAGGCGCGCGACGCGATCGGTCTCATCGGCTTCGGACGAGGAGATCGCGATCTCGTTGCCGCGGACGTGGATCGAGGCGCGGAACTCGTGCTCGATCACCTTCAGCAGCTCATCGCGCGTCCCGAGCAGCGACACCATCGCGTGCTCCCCGGGGACCAGCACCTTGACGGCGGTCACCGATCCGTTGGTCTCGGCCTGGCGCTCGGCGGCGTCGATATCGGCCGCGAGTGGTTGACGGCTCGCCACTGGTGGGGGTGGCTCCTGCGAAGGGGATGGGGGCTGCGTCGAGGGTACCGCTGCCGTGGCCATCGGACGAGGGGGCGCCCGTCACCTCGGCCGAGGGTCGCCCGACGCCGCGGCCGAGGACCTTGCCCACGCTCGACCACCCTCCGAGCCAGACAGGCCGCGTCGTTCAGCGGACGATGCCGGTGGAGGCCAGGCGCACGCGCAGGTCGTCGGGACTGGACTCCAGCACCGCAGCGAGCAGGTCGAGGTCGCTGGAGCGGACGGTGAGCACCCGCCCGTTGTAGTCACCGCGACGGGCCTGGATCGCGTCGACGTAGCGACGCAGGGCCGGCTCCTCCGCGCGATGGGACTCCAGCGCGACCAGGTCGATGACCAGTTCCGGACCGGCGTCCTCGAACCGCGGCGCCGCAGCGGCACGGTCGGGCAGGAGTTCGCCCACCGGGACCCGGTAGAAGTCCGCCAGATGGTGCAAGCGCGTGATGGACACGGCTCGCTCACCACGTTCGTACGCACCGACGACGGAGGCCTTCAACTCACCGTTCGAGCGCTCCTCCACGTCGTGCAACGACATGCCCTGCTGCTGGCGGACGCGGCGGAGGCGCTCACCGAGCGCTCGCGCGTACTGGTCGTCGTCCGAGGCCACCGGGTCCCTCCACCTCGTGCCGGCGGCTCTCTCGCCGGCTCCCTTCATCGTACGCTAGTCCGACCACAGCGCGTGGTGGAATATGTCGACGCTGCGTAAGCGCATCCGACGATGGGTGAAGGGTCAGCCGCTCTGCACGGTCGATCAGCGCGACCAACGCACGGAACGACACCAGATGGTCGCTTGACGCACGACCTGCGTGGGCGCCGAGGTGCGCGCGATCACCCGACCTCGTCGGGCGTGGTCGCCCAGCGCCCGACGCCGGCCGCCAGGACCGCCAGCCCGACACCACCGGCGTGCTCGGTGCGCAGTACGGCGGGTCCCAGACCCACCAGGCGCGCACCGGCGGCGGTCGCGACCGCCAGTTCGGCGTCGGTCCAGCCCCCCTCGGGACCGATCGCCAGGACCACCCGAGCCGCGTCGCGCACCTCGTCGACGAGCTCCGGCAGGGCGGGGGCCGCCGGCGCCGCGACCAGCAGTTCGGCGCCGGACACCTCGAGCCGGTCCAGCGCGCACAGCGGCGCGATATCCGGCCGGAACGCGCGGCGCGACTGCTCCGCGGCAGCGCGTGCCACGGCCGTCCAGCGCGTCCGGGCCTTCTCGGCCCGCTCCCCCGCCAGGCGCACCACGGATCGCTCGGCCGCGATCGGGTGGATCGTGTCGACCCCCAGCTCGGTGGCCAGCCGCACCACCTCGTCGACCTTGCGGCCCTTGCCGAGCGCCTGCGCCAGCTCCAACCGCGGGGTCGGACGTGGCCGCGTCCGCGGCGGCTCGGCCAGCTCGAGCGCATCGCCGTGGAACACCCCGGTGGCCACGCGGCCTCCGCCGTCACTGCACACCACCGGGGCGCCGGGCGCCAACCGCAGCACCGTGCCGAGGTGGTGGCGTTCCTCGCGGCCCAGATCGATCGTGCCGGCCACGTCCGGCAGCGGGTGGTCGACGTGGACGAACGGACGCAGGCTCACCTCAGCGCTGGAACGCGCCGCGTAGCCGGGAAAGCAGCCCGGCGCCCTCGGAGCTCAACGGCTCACCGCGGACCTCCGCCAGTTCGGTGAGCAGCTCCCGCTGCTTGGTGTCGAGACCCGTGGGAACCTCCACCTTGACGACGAGGTGGAGGTCACCCCGCCGGCCACCGCCACGGACCGGCACCCCGGCCCGGCGGACCGTGAGGACGTCCCCCGGCTGCGTGCCGGCCGGGACCGGGACCTCCGCGTCCTCGCCATCGACCGTCGGCACCGTCAACGTGCCGCCGAGCGCCGCCTGGGTGACCGGCACGCTCACCTCCGCGGTCAGGTCGCGGCCTTCGCGCTGGAAGACGTCGTGGGTGGCGACCCGGACCTGGACGTAAAGGTCTCCAGGTGGTGCGCCTTGCCGACCGGCTTCGCCCTCGCCCCGCACCGGGATGCGATCACCGTCCTCGAGCCCGGCGGGGACGTCCACCCCGAGGGTGCGCGACGTGGGACGACGCCCTTCGCCGCCGCAGGCGGTGCATGGCTCGGTCGGGCGTCGCCCCGACCCCTGGCAGTCGGTGCACGGCGCCGCGGTCGCCAGCTGTCCGAACGCCGTGCGGACGACGCGCTGCACCTGCCCCGCCCCGCCGCAGGTCCCGCAGCGTTCCGCCGCGCTCCCGTCGGCCGAGCCGGCACCCCCGCACGTGTCGCATCCCCGCGCGACGTCGACCTCGACCTCGCGGTGTACGCCGGTGACGACCTCTTCCAGCGTCAGGTCGACGACCACCAGCACATCACGTCCGGGCTGGTTGCGACGCGCACCCCCGCCGCCGCCGGCCCCCGCGAACCCACCGGAGGCACCCGCACCGAAGAACGCATCGATCACGTCGCCCAGCCCGCCGAAGCCGAACGGGTCCTGGCCACCACCACCGCGACCGTTCGAGGTGCCGTCGTCGCCGAACCGGTCGTAGCGGGCGCGCTTCTCCGGGTCGGAGAGCACCTGGTAGGCGTGGGTGACGGCCTTGAACGTCTCCTCGTCACCACCGGCATCCGGGTGATGCTCACGCGCCTTGCGGCGGTAGGCCTTCTTGACGTCGTCGGTCGACGCGCCCTGCGGCACGTCGAGCAGTTCGTACAGGTCGGACACGGGCGGCCTCATGCGGGTGCGGGGGCGGGGGTCGAAGGGCGTAGGGGTCGAAGGACGCGGGGGTCGAAGGGCGCGGGGGTCGTAGCGCGCGGGGGTGTCAGGCGGGAACAGGCGCCGGCCGGCGCTCGGGCGCCGGGGGTTCGATACGGCCGGGCGGAGCGACCCACGGTGGCGGCGATCGCCGACCCGCGGGTCAGCTGGACAGGTCGGTGAGGCTCTCCTGCAGCTGGTCCACGACGGCCTGGACCGTCGCGAGGACGCTGACGTAGTCCATGCGCGTCGGGCCGAGGACGCCCAGGGAACCAGCCGTGACCAGCTGGTAGCGCTGCGCCACCAGCGAGGCGGCCCGCAGGTCCTCGACCTCGTTCTCCTGACCGATGCGCACGGTGGGATGGTCGTCGGCGGTGGCGTCGGCCACGAGCCGGGCGAGGGTCGCCCGCTCTTCGATCAACTCGAGCAGCCGGGAGAGGTGCTCACGCTCGAACGCGTCGTCACCGGCGAGGGAGGCCTGTCCACCGACGAAGACGTGGTGGATCGTGTCGTCGGCCAGGCCGCTGTGGGTGGCGTCCTCGACCGCGCGCACCAGCTCCCGTAGGTCCGATGGCGCCTCGTCGACCAGGTTGCGCACGGCGGCGTTGACCTCGCCGAGCCGCCGCCCACGGACGTGCTCGCTGAGGACCGAGCGGACCCGGTCGAGGTCGGTCTCCGTGGTCCCCGGGGGCAGCTCGATCGCCCGCTTCTCCACGCGGCCGGTATCCGCCACGAGGAGCAGCAGCGCCGAGCCAGCCGTCAGCTCGACCAGCTCGACCAGCTTGAGGCGTGCGGTCTCCACGGTCGGGGCGATCACCAACGACACCAGCCGGGTGAGCTGGCTGAGCACGGAGGAGGTGCGCGCCAGCAGATCCTCCTCGTCGGTCGCGGAACCGAGCAGTTCGTGGACGAGTTCGCGGCGTGGGCTGTCCAGCGAGGCGTCGGCGCGCAGATCGTCGACGAACCGGCGGTAGCCCTTGTCGGTCGGCACGCGACCGGCGGAGGTATGCGGCTGCATGATGTAGCCGAGGCTCTCCAGGGCCGCCATCTCGTTGCGGACGGTCGCGGCGGACACGTTCAGCCCGGCCACCTCGACGACCCGCTTGGAGCCGACCGGTTCGCCGCGGGCGACGTGCTCGGAGACCACCGCGCGCAGCACCTGCCGCTTGCGGTCATCGAGCTCCGCGTCGTCCGCCGCCGCGTCCGGACGCTCCGCGGCGGCATCCATACGCAGCGGGACACGCATCCGCACCGCATCGTCGGGGACGTCCGTCACGTGCAGGCCATCGCGCGGGCGGCCGGGTGGCGGCGAGGCGGATGCGCCCCGGGCTGGGCGTCGATCAGCGACGGTCACGAGGCACCTCCTCCAGGTCGGTCACCG
>SKNP01000470.1 GCA_007120485.1 Nitriliruptoraceae bacterium | reverse complement strand
CCTCCGCCCGACCGGTGGCCACCACGCCCGGTGGTCCAGCGGCGTGCGTCGTTGGGGACCTGCCCGTCTGCGGACGACGCCCTCAGGCTGCGGTCCTCAGCTCGAGGCGGCGGTCGGGCCGTCGTCGATGGCTCGCACCACGTCCGGGTCGTCCTCGCTGATGATCGGCTCGCCGCCTTCGACGACCCGCTCGGTCGGGAAGGAGGCGACCTCGCCGCGGAGTTGGTCGACGACCGGGTCGAGGTCGAGCGCGAACACGGCCTGGCCGCGCTTGAGCAGATCCAGCAACGTCGAGTCGTCGTCGACCGCATAGACGGTGGAGCCGTCGGAGATCAAGGTCGTGCCGTCGATCGAGCCGCCCCGCTGCCGCAGCTCGTCCACGGCCAACCGGACCTTCTGCAGCGACACCCCGGTGTCGAGCAGCCGCTTGACGACCCGCAGCCGCACGATGTCCTCGAACGAGTACAGCCGCTGGGTGCCCGAGCCTTCCGCCCGCCGGTAGGTGGGCTCCACCAGACCGGTCCGCGCCCAGTAGTCGAGTTGGCGGTAGGTGATGCCGACGATGCGGGTCACGGTCGGGCCCCGGTAGCCGACGACCTCGTCGCCGACGTCGAGCCGGAGCTGGCCGGTGTCCTGCTGGGTCATGGGGTCGCTCCCGGGGTCGCCTCCAAGGGCACGTGCGCCGTGGTGCGCCGGAGGGCCGGCGCCTCCACCTCGACGGCCACGCGGGGTGCGTGATCGCGGTGGTGGGAGCGGCCACGTCGCCCTCCACCGGAGGATGACACGCGTGGAACTCCCACGGTGAGGCTACGAGGGCGACGGTCCGGGGGTCAACGCCCACCTCACCTCTACGCACGCCAGGAGCGGTCTCGACCTCGACTTCAGGTGGAGGCATCGATCCGGCACCGCGGCGCTCTCCGGCCCGTCGAGGTGACCGGGAAGGAACGTGATGCACTGGGATGACACATCAGCAAGCACCTCGATCACGGACCGTGACCCTGCCAGGCCGGACGCGTCCGGTTGACCGGACGCGCGCCGACCGCGCTGCGTAGTGGCCGTCCGGTGCACCGAACGCACACGTCCGCGCTCGGGTGCGCTCGTGCGCAGCGCCGAGCCCGCCCAACGACACCGACGGCCGGGACCACACGGAGCCGCGCGCCCGCGTGCACGTCCCCGTCAGCCCAAGGTCAGGTCACGGTCGGTTCCCGGTCGGACGCCGACCGAGCCCGCGGGCCGGTCCTGGTCAGCCCAACGTCGGGCCACGGTCAGGCCCCCGAGGCGGGTCCCCGTCCCCTCCGGGCAGGCCCGGGGGCTGGTCCCGGCCGGCCGCCAGGGTCCGGTCCGATCCGGTCAGGCCCGCGGTCGCACCGACGTCGCACCGACGTCAGGCGAAGTCCTCCGGGGAGACGTCGTCGAGGAACTCCCGGAACTGGCGGACCTCCTCTTCGGGGTCCCCCGAGCCCTCGACCTCACCGTCCTCGGTGTCGTCGATCTCCAGCCCGGCGTCGTCGAGCACCGACTCCGCACCGAAGATCGGGACCTCCTCGAAGCGGGATGCCAACGCGATCGCGTCGGACGGCCGCGCGGAGACCGTCAGGGTCCGCTCGCCCTGGGTGAGGTGGAGCTCCGCGTAGAAGGTCCCGTCGCGGAGTTCGGTGACGTGGACGGCCGCCAGTTCGGCATCCATCGACCGCAGCACGTCCACGAACAGGTCGTGGGTGAGCGGCCGGGGCGTGTCGACCCCCTGCAGCGCGAACGCGATGGCGGTGGCCTCCACCGCCCCGATCCAGATCGGCAGGTAGCGGCTGCCCTCCCGTTCGCGCAGCAGCACGATCGGCTGGTTCGCGGGCAGTTCGACCCGGACACCGACGAGCTCGAGCTCGATCACCTGGCGCTCCTGTGACGACGTTTCGAGGCTAGCTCAGACGCTCGGTCACGGCCGCCGCCCGAAGGCCCGCGTAGACACCGTCGACCACCGCACGCCCGAGGGCATCCCCACCGGCGCCATCGGGATCGAGCTCCGCGACGTCGCGGTCCAGCCGGGCCGGCACCGAACCGAGCGGTGCGGCACCTTCCGCTGCGCCGTCGGTGATCGCCACCGTCGGCGCCTCGTCCGGCGGCCGGGGCGTCAACGGCCAGTCCAAGCCGATGTCGCGTCCCGTCGGCGCGCTGACCTCGACCGGGTCGACCTCGAGCTGGACGTTGCCGCCCCCGACCGCGAGTCGCAGCTGACCCGACAGCTGGTGTGTGCTGAAGTCATCCAGGCCGAGGTCGAGCAGCTCGCCGGCGATGTCGAACCGCGCTGGGTCGTCGCCGGCGCCGAGCACCACCGCGACCACCTCGCGACCGTCGCGTTCCGCGCTGGCCACGAGGCTGTTGCCCGCCGCGGAGGTGAAGCCGGTCTTGACGCCCGTCGCGCCGTCGTAGCGGTCGAGCAGCTCGTTGCGGGTCGGTACCGGACCGACCCCGGGCAACGTGACCGAGGTCCGTCCCAGGAACGGGCGGAGCCGGTCGTCGTCGAGCGCTGCCCGGGCGATGGTGGCCAGATCCTGCGCGGACAGCTGCTGGGCGTCATCCAACCCGGACGGGCTGGACAGCTCGAGCCCCTCGACCCCGATGCTGGCCGCGTCCTGCTCCATCAGGTCGGTGAAGCCGTCCACGTCCCCGGCGACGTGGACGGCGAGGGCCTCGGCCGCCTCGTT
>SKNP01000464.1 GCA_007120485.1 Nitriliruptoraceae bacterium | reverse complement strand
GACCCGTCAGGGTCGCGGCGTCCACGCCGCCGGTCGCTCGCAGCGGGGTGTGGGCGGGTGCGGCCACCTCGCTGGCCGATCGCCGACCTGCCCTGGCGGGCGGAGGTGTTCGATCATGCCCCAGGCGGTGGCGGGCCACACGTCGAGCAGGTCACCGACCTCGTCGCGGTCCAGCGAACGTTCGTGCCGATCCTGGACGCCGAGGTCGACGAGCCACTCGGCGGTCCGGGCGAGCGAGACCGCCACCGTGGCGGGGTGGCCGTCGCGCAACCGCTGGCCGAGGGCCGTCACCAGCCCGGCGGCCATGAGGTAGCCCGACGCGTGGTCCAAGGCCTGGGCGGGCAGCTTCCCTGGTCCGGTGGCGGGATCGAACCCGCACGTGTGCGCGAGGCCGGTGGCCACCTGCACGACGCTGTCGAACCCGCGCCGATCACCCCACGGTCCACGGTCGCTGTAGGCGCTGAGGTGGCCGATCACCAGCGATGGGCACAGCTCGCGAAGGCGGGCATCCGGGTAGCCCTGCGCCGTCAGCGCGCCCGGACGGAACCCGTCGAGCAGCACGTCGGCGCCGACGACGAGTTCCTCGAACCGGCGTCGATCCGCATCCACCCCCAGGTCGATGCTGGTGCGGCGCTTGCCGAAGCTCGTGTCGATCTCGACGAGCTCACCGTCTTCGAGCGGTGGGTCGGCACGGACGACCTCGGCACCGAAGGAGGCCAGGAACCGGCCCGCCACGGGCCCGGCGATCACCCGCGAGAGGTCCAGAACCCGGACACCGTCCAGGGCAGCACCCAGGCCGACCCCTCGCGGGGCGACGGCCGCTTCGTCGGTGGTGATGTCGACCACCGGACGGGCACGCACCGCCTCGTACTGCGGGTGGGCGAGGTACTGCTCACGGGCCCGCATGACCGCGGCGACACCCCCGGCCCGGACCACGGCCTCCTCCAGATCGCTGGCCGGCCAGCCCGCGACCGCGGCGGCGACCGCGTGCGGCTCCGCCGCGACCCCGAGCACCTCCAGGGCCGCGTCCCGGTGCGGCGGCAGGTTGGTGTGCAGCCGGATCCACCCATCCGCCGTCGCGTAGTTGCCCGCGATCGAATCCCACAGCTCCGTCGCCCCAGCCGGGACCAGGCGCACCAGGCGTTCGCTGTGGAAGGTCGCCGCGGCGTGCCGGCCGTCCAACGAGGCGGTCGATCCTGCCCCCGTGCGTTGCTCGTCCAACGCGGCGACCGCCGCCACCGCGACGCCGACCGAGAGCACCGCCGCGTCCGCAACGCGGAAGGGTGAGCCGAACGGATCCTCGGAGCCCTCGACCTCGACCCGTCGGTCACCAAGACCCAGCTGGCCCGCCAACGACCCGATCGCCTCACCGTCCACCGAAGACCTCCAACGCCTGCTCGCCGACGCTATCCCCGCCACGCGCCGATGACCGCGGCGTATCCCTCAGGCCGTTCGATGGGCCCCGTGGCCGGCACGAGCGAAGGTGTGTAGCTGCCAGTCGGGACGTCGCGCCAGGACCTGCCCGATCGTTGGCTGCTCGAGCAGCGGTTGATGCTCAGCGTGGCCGCATCGGCTGACGCTGCCCGTAGGTCGCCGTGCGCCAGAGCCACTCGACCGGTCCGTAGCGGAAGTGGCGCATCCACACCGGGCAGACCACGAGCAGTACCACCCAGATACCGACGACGACGAGCAGTCCTTGCGCGCTCCCGAGCGTGCCGTACAGCCCGAAGCCGCCGAAGACGATCAGCGCGAGCACGCTCTGGCCGAGGTAGGCGGTCAGCGCCATGCGCCCGACCCCGGCCAGCCGGCGGGACGCACCGAAGCGCAGCGTGAGCAGCGCTGCCCCGGCGAGGTAGCCGGCGGCGAGCAGTGGCACGCCGAGCAGTTGGACGACCGCCACGATCACGAGCATGCCCGGGTCGTCCGCACCCTGCTCGAGGGTCGCGCCGCCCCACATCGGCCCGACCGGGCCGAGGACGAGGTTGACCGGCAGGCCGAGGCCGAGACCGACCGCCGCGACCCGCCGCAGCAGCGGCCGGTGGGCTGCGAGGTCAGCGACCACGCCAGCCTTGCTGACCGCGAAGCCGAGCAGGAACAGCCCGAGCACCCACGGGAGCATGGCGAGCTGGCCGATCTGCAGGATCATCGACTGGGCGGCGTTGGCGCCGACGACGTCGAGGTAGGAGCCCTCGGTGTAGGCAGCGACGGCCTGGTCCTGCAGGCCGGCGAAGAACTCCTGCTGCTCGACGACCCCAGGGTGATCGGCGGGGGGCGCGGGCGCGAACGCCGTGAGGGCGGTGCCGGCCGCGAACAGCAGGGCCATCGCCACGATCAGACCGACGGCCCAGCGCAGCGCGGTCTTCGCGTGCACCCCCACGAAAGCGAGCAGCGCGAGGCCTGCGAGACCGTAGAAGAACAGGATGTCGCCGGGGAACAGCAGCACCATGTGCACCAGACCCAGGCCGACGAGCAGGCCGTAGCGGCGGGCGAGCAGTCGGCGCGGTGACCGCCCGGCGCGGGCCGCACGCTCGGCGATCATCGCGGCCCCGATGCCGAGCAGGATCGCGAACATCGACAGGAACTTGCCGGCGGCCAGCCAGCCCATCCCGAACTCGGTGATGCGGTCAGCGACCGAGGTGGTGGCCGGTGCGCCGCCGACGAACGCCTCGTAGAAGTTGGCCGCCCGCATGTACTCGATGTTGAT
>SKNP01000415.1 GCA_007120485.1 Nitriliruptoraceae bacterium | reverse complement strand
CTGCTGATGCCGATGGCGGTGCAGCTGCGCTACGCCTCCGACTTCCCGCTGAAGATCGTGGCGTGGAACCACACCGGCGGCTCGGCGCTGACCGTCGCCAACGACGTCGACGACGTCGCCGAGCTGGCGGGGACGACCGTCGCCGTGCCGTTCTGGCACTCGATCCACAACGTCGCGCTCCAGCTGCTGCTGGAGGAGGCCGGGCTCACCCCGCTGGTCGGCTCCGGGGACGAGGCGTCCGCGGCCGACGGCACCGTCCAGCTGGTGGTGATGGCCCCACCGGACATGCCGCCGGCCCTGGACCAGGGCTCGATCAGCGGCTACATCGTGGCCGATCCGTTCAACGCGGTGGCCGAGCTCGAGGGGATCGGCAAGGTGCTGCGGTTCACCGGCGACGTCTGGCTCGACCACGCCTGCTGCGTGAGCGTGATGCACGCCGACACGTTGGACGAGCGCCCGGAGTTCTCGCAGCGGACCCTCGATGCGCTGGTCGGCGCGCAGGACGCCGTGCTGGACGACCCGGCGGCGACCGCGACCTTGCTGTCCGAAGCTGGCGAGGGCTACCTGCCCCAACCCGAACCGGCGATCGCCCGTGCGCTGGGCCACTACGACCTGGACGAGTACGGCCCGACGGGGGCGGTCGAGAACACCGACTGGGACACCGGCCGCATCGGCTTCCAGCCGTTCCCGTTCCCCTCCTACACCGAGGAGCTGGTCCACCGCATGCAGGCCACCGAGGTGGACGGCGACCGCCGCTTCCTCGACGACCTCGATCCCGCGTCGGTCCACACCGACCTGGTCGACGACCGCTACGTCCGCGAGGCGATCGAGCACGTCGGCGGCCCGGACGTGTTCGGCCTTCCCGCCGACCTCGCCCGATCGGAGACCCTCGATGTCTGAGGCGACCTCACCGCTGCCGACGCCGGACGAGCTAGCGGCCACCCCTCTCGGCCACGATGACCGCGGCCGGCCACATCCTCACGGTGGCGGCGGTCGCTCCCACCCCGGTGACGGCCGCCGCGACGGGCCGCACCGGGGCGACGGCCATGACCAGCATCGCACCACGCCGCCGGACGGCGGTGGACCTCCGGAGCGGGCTACCGGCTCGGTCTGGCGCTCGGGACCGAGCCACCGGCTGGCCCGTTGGGCCCGCGGGGCGGCCGGGCTACTGCTCGCCCTGGGCATCTGGTGGTCGGTCACCGACGTCGTCGCGGCCGAGGGGTCGCTGCTCGCGCGCTTCTCCCCCATCGACGCCGTGCCGGCGCTGCTCGCGCTGTTCACCCAGGGGGCCGGCATCACCCACCTGGTCGTCACCGTCGAACGGCTCCTCGGTGGGCTCGCGATCGCGGTCGCGCTCGGCGTCCCGATCGGGGTTGCGATCGGCCGGTCGACCCGGCTCGCCGAGCTGACCGGGCCACTGTTCCAGTTCCTGCGGATGGTCTCGCCGTTGGCGTGGACCCCGATCGCGATCGTGCTGCTGGGGGTCGGTGACGCACCGGTGATCTTCCTGGTCGCGGTCGCCGCGGTCTGGCCGGTGCTGCTCGGCGCCGCCGCCGGCGTCCATGCCCTCGAACCCGGCTGGCTGCAGGTCGCGGCGAGCCTCGGCGCGACCCGCCGCGAGCAGCTGACGACGATCGTGCTCCCCGGCATCCGCGCCCATCTCGCCACGGGCCTGCGCGTCGCGCTCGGGACCGCCTGGATCGTGATCGTGCCGGCGGAGATGCTCGGGGTCGACTCGGGGCTCGGCTACGCGGTCCTGGATGCTCGCGACCGGCTGCGCTACGACGAGTTGATGGGCGTGGTGCTGGTCATCGGGCTGCTCGGGTTCGTGCTCGACGCGATCGCGCAGCGGTTGACCCGGCCCTCCCGACGCCGCCAGCGCCGCGACGGCACCCGCCGCGACCGCCGCCACCGCAACCGCCACCACCGCGTTGGCCCGCGCCATGACCGCCACCCGACCAAGGCCCACCGATGACGCGGCACACGCTCGCGCCGGTCGATGCCACCGCCTACCGCGCGGCGGTCAGCCAGCACGCCGCCGGGGTCGCCATCGTCACCTCGACGGCCGATGGGCGACCCGTGGGCATGACCGTGTCCTCGTTCGCCTCGCACTCGATCGCACCACCCACGGTGTCATGCGACCTGGCGACCAGCAGCCGCAGCCTGGCGGCGATCCGCGACCACCGGCGGTTCGTCGTGCACCTGCTGGACGAACGGCAGGAGGCCGTGGCGGTGCGGTTCGCCACCCCGGACCTCGACCGGTTCGACGCGCCCGATTGGCGGTGGGAACGCGGACTACCGGTGCTCGACGGGACGATGGCTCGATTCGAGGCGGAGCTGATCACCGACGTCGAGGTCGGCGATCACGCCGTGGTGCTCGGCGCGGTCGTGGACGTCGAAGTGGCGGCCGTCGCGCGGCCGCTCATCCACCAGGACCGGCGCTTCCACGGGCTCGGCTGAACCGGACGGTGCAGGCGCGCGGGGACGGGACGCGGCCGCTCCCTCCGCCCGTCGGCCGCTCAGTGGCAGGCGGCCGCCAACCACGGGTAGGGGTTGATCGCCGAGCCGCCGCCGGGGTGCAGCTCGAAGTGGACGTGCGGCGCGGACGGTGAGGCGTTGCCGGTGTAGCCGTTGTAGGCGACCAGTTCCCCGGCGACGACCTCGTTGCCGACCGCCGCGTGGTCATCGATCTCGTCGAGGTGGG
>SKNP01000481.1 GCA_007120485.1 Nitriliruptoraceae bacterium | reverse complement strand
GACGAGCTCGAGGTCCACTACCAGCCGATCCTGGACCTGGGGTCGGGTCGGCTGGTCGGCTTCGAGGCGCTGCTGCGCTGGCAGCACGCAACGCTCGGCCCGGTCTCCCCCGGGGAGTTCATCCCCATCGCCGAGCGCAGCGGCACCATCGTGGAGATCGGGACGTGGGTGCTCGATGAAGCCTGCCGTGCCGCGGTCGGTTGGGCGGTGCCCACCGGCGGTGACGCTCTCAGCGTCAACGTCAACGTGTCGGCCCGCCAGCTGACGCAGCCGACCCTCGTGGAGACCGTCCGTGCCACGCTCGACCACCACGGGCTCCCACCACGTCGGCTCGTGCTGGAGCTGACGGAGACGGCCCTGGTCGAGCAGCCCGAGTTGGCCGCCGAACGGCTCGGTGAGCTGCGCGAGCTCGGCGTACGCATCGCGATCGACGACTTCGGGATCGGCTACTCGTCGCTGGCCTACCTGCGCCAGTTCCCGACCGACATCCTGAAGATCGACCGGTCGTTCATCGGGATGATCGACGACGACGAGCACATACCCGGCCTCGTCCAAGGGTTGCTCGAACTCGGCCACACCCTCGGGCTCGAGACCGTCGCCGAAGGGATCGAGACGGACGTGCAACGCGATGCCCTCGCTCGGGAAGGCTGTCGGCTGGGCCAGGGGTTCCTGTTCGCTCGCCCGCTCCAGGAGCAGGCCGCGAACGAACTGGCCGCTCGCGACCCCGTTCGCGCCGCTGACGTCCGCTGAACTCAGTCGTCGGCCCGGACGATGGTCAGCCCTCCGTGCTCGTAGTCGCGACGCAGCACCTTCTTGTCGTACTTGCCGACGGAGGTCTTGGGCACCTCGTCGATGAACGTCCAACGTTCGGGGACCCACCAGCGGGCCACCTTCTCCTGGAGGAACTCCGACAGCGCTCGTGGCGTCAGTTCCGCACCTTCGGCGACCACGACCGCCGCGACCGGCCGTTCGTCCCACTTCTCGTCCGGGACCCCGATCACCGCGGCTTCGACCACCTCCGGGTGGGCGACGATCGCGTTCTCCAACTCGACGGTGGAGATCCATTCGCCGCCGGACTTGATCACGTCCTTGACGCGATCGACGATCTGCAGGAAGCCCTTCGGATCGATCACCCCGACGTCCCCGGTCCGCAACCACCCGTCGTCGAACTTCTCCGGATCGGAAGCGTTGTGGTAGCCGGCGGTGATCCAGGGACCGCGGACCTGCACCTCGCCGATCGACTGGCCGTCCCACGGCTGTTCGGCGCCGTCGTCGGCGATGATGCGCATGTCGACGCCGGCGATGACGCGACCGGTCCTGACGCGCCAGTCGACCTCCTCCTCCCAGGACGGCAGCCCCGGTGGCGGCGTGGAGAGGGTGCCCAGGGGCGACATCTCGGTCATGCCCCAGCCCTGGACGATCTCGATGCCGTACTCGTCATGGAACCGTTCGATCATCGCCCGAGGAACGGCCGCGCCCCCGACGACGACCCGGTCGAGGGACGAGAGGTCGAGATCCTGGGTCTGCCCCAGGGCGAGGACCCCGTTCCAGACGGTGGGGACCGCCGCGGAGAAGTTCGGACGTTCCGCCGCGATGAACGCGGTCAGCGGCTCCGGCTGGAGGTAGCGCTCCGGCTGGAGGATGTCGGAACCCATCATCCAGCAGGCGTAGATCAGGCCCCAGGCGTTGGCGTGGAACTGCGGCACGATCACCAGCGTGCGGTCACCATCGCCGATGTTCACCCCACCGGCCGTCGACCCGAACGTGTGCACCCACTGCGAGCGGTGGCTGTAGACCACGCCCTTGGGGTTCCCGGTCGTCCCGGAGGTGTAACACATCATCGCGGCGGTGTTCTCGTCCAGGTCCGGCCAGTCGTAGCCCGGGGTCTGCGCGGCCAGCAGGTCGTCGTACCGCAGGACCTCACGACCCAACGCGGAGGCATCACCGTCACCGACGACGATGACGTGGTCCACCTCGGCGAGCGCGTCGGGCGCCTGGGCGAGCGCCGCGACCAACGAGTCGTCGACGATGATGACCTTGTCGCCACCGTCACGGATCACGAAGTCCAGCTGGTCGGGGAACAGCCGGATGTTGAGGGTGTGCACGGCGGCGCCCATGCACGGCACGGCGAAGTACGCCTCGAGGTGCTCCTGGTGGTTCCAGCAGAAGGTGCCCACCACGTCGCCTTCGCCGACACCGAGGTCGCCGAGCGCCTGGGCGAGGCGCTCGATGCGCTCGTAGGTGTCGCCGAAGCTCACCCGGCGCGCGTGATCCCCCTGCCAGGTGACCACCTGCCGGTCACGGTGGACCCGTGCCCCGTGCCGCAGTAGCTGCGTCACGGTCAACGGGTACTCCATCATCGTGCTCTCGACCATGGCGAGCTCCTCCCACGTTCCCGATACCGACGGCGTCTCCCCCGACGGCCTCGGCGATCCTCGCGCCTCGACCCCGGCTCCCGGAGACCCCCTGGACCGTAGTCGCCATCCGTCCCGCCTCCCTCCGGGCCCTCGACGCGACCGCTGGCTCCGGTTGCTACCGTCGGCGGCACGACGCCGAGGGAGCCCTCCGAACCGGGGGCTGAGAGCGTGCCAGGTGGGCGCGGACCTCGGAACCTGATCCGGGTCATACCGGCGGAGGGAGCGCGTCATGCTCAGTACGTCCGTCAGCTTGTTGCTGCTCGCGGCAACGCTCGCCGTGTTCGTCGCCAT
>SKNP01000273.1 GCA_007120485.1 Nitriliruptoraceae bacterium | reverse complement strand
GGGCCGCCGCCCAGGTCAGGTGGTCAGCCTCGACGGCCAGCCGGCCGTGTGCAGCGCCAACCGCGCCACCTACGCCAGCCACGCCATCCACGCCACCGACGGCGTCCAGCGCGGCTCCGGCTGGGTCGCGGGTCCGCAGCAGCTCGAGGTCGGGCGCTTCCGCGCCGGCCCGCTCGCGGTAGCGGTCGTCGGTGAGCAGCCGGTCGTCGTCCGGCTCGGTGGCCAGCAGCAGCTGGCCGTTCGAGCCGGTGAAGCCGCTGAGGTAGCGCACGTTGACGGGATCGGTGACCAACAGCAGCTCGTCGGCGCGGACCCGGTCACGTCGCGCTGCGTGATCGTGCGCCGGCCAGGCTCGGGGCCCGGTCGCCCGGTCGCGTCGCGCTGCGTGATCGTGCGCCGGCCAGGCTCGGGGCCCGGTCGCCCGGTCGCGCCGCTGTTGGTCGTGCCCTGCCCCGGCTCGGGGCTCGGTCGGCTGGTCTGCCTCGCTCACGCCGGACGCTCGGCGGCCAACGCCAGCGCTGCCTGCACGGCCAGCGGGTACCCGGCCTTCCCGAACCCGGCGATGCTGCCGTCGCAGGCCGGGGCGATCACCGAGGTGGTGCAGAAGGCCTCACGTGCGTGGACGTTGGACAAGTGGAGCTCCACCTTCGGGACGCTGAGCAGCTCGAGCGCGTCCCGCAGCGCGTAGCTGTAGTGGGTCCACGCACCGGCGTTGATGATGACGGCGTCCGTGCCGTCGGTCCGGGTGGCATGCAACCGGGTGATGGCGTCGCCCTCGTGCTCGGTCTGGAGGTGGTCGAGGTCAGCGCCGGCCGCCTGTGCTTGGGCACGCGCTGCTTCGACGACGTCGTCGAGCGTCGCCGTGCCGTACACGGCCGGGTCGCGGGAGCCGAGCTGCGAGAGGTTCGGCCCGTGGAGCAGGAGGATCCGCACGCAGGTCTCCTCAGAGGACGCGTCGATCGGTCGGGGTCGGAGCCGGCGCCGCCGGCTGGAGGGTGCCGCTGGCTGGACGGTGCCGCTGGTTGGATGGCGCTGCTAGCCGGACGGTGCCTTCGGTTGGACGCTGCCGCCGGCTGGGTGCCGCTGGTTGGATGGTCCTGCTAGCCGGACGGTGCCTTCGGTTGGACGCTGCCGCCGGCTGGGTGCCGCCGTCGGGGTCGCGGGTCAGTCGAACTCCTCGGCGCAGAGCAGCCCGCTGTCTGCCGGCTGGCGACCCGCGCAGGTGTCGCCGTACTCCTCTTCAGCGCTCCCGACATCCGACGAGAAGTACAGCTCATCACAAGCGTCCATGTCCCCGTCTGAACAGGCGTCGACCAGGGGCTGCAGTTCCGGATCGGACGCGTCGATGGGGTCGTCGCCGCTCGGCTCGCCGCCACACGCGGCCAGGATCAGCGCAGCGGCGGCCACCATCGCGGTTCGGGTACGCATACGTCCTCCTCGTCGCTGCCGCGAGCCACCGAGCCGGCCTCGCCAGCCACGGTCAGGCCGACGCCGGCGACACCGATGGGCCTGCCCGTGCCTCGGAGGTGTAGTCGTTCACCGAGCCGATGGCGACCACCCGTCGCGACATCGATCCCCCCGATCGACTCTCACGTCACCCGGATCCCGTCACCGAGCGCCGTGCGCCACCCACCGGCCGGCATCATGTCCGCTGCGCACCCCGACGCCGGCGTTCAATCCGGTTGGGGTTGCTGGCCGTGGGGCAGGGTGGTGCGTTCGATGTCGCCGATGGGTGATCGGAACGTGGCCTCGGCCGTGATGGGGTCGAGCTGCACGGTCCAGCGGCGTTCGTGAACCATCCGGTGGTGGTAGCGGCACAGCAGCAGCCCGTTGTCCAGGTTGGTGTCGCCGCCGTTGGTCCACCAGCGGATGTGATGGGCATCACACCAGGCGACCGGCCGGTCACAGCCTGGCCCGCGACAGCCCCCGTCGCGGACCACCAACGCGCGGCGTTGGCTGGCCGACCAGCTCTGGCGGGCACGGCCTACGTCCAGGATCTGCGAGCGGCCGCGGGTCAGCACCCGCGAGACGGCCGCGTCACACAACAGCCGTTGGACCGCCTGCGCGGAGAGCACGGTCCGCCGGTCCGAGACCCCGACCTGGCCGGTCTTGGCCTCGAGCGCTTCGAGCGGGATCGTCACCGCCACGTGCGGTTTCACCCCGCCCACGATCCGACGGCCGGCACCCAGCACCGCATCCGCCAACTCCACCAACCCATCGGCGGTGCGCTGCTCCGGTCGGCGGCGCTCCTCGGGCGGCGTCCCCTTGGGATCAGGGGTGGTGAAGGCGTCCAAGGCGACCGCGACCCGTTCACCCGATTCGGGGTCGAGCAGGGCATGCAGCTCGAACATGCCGTCCTCGCGACGTGACAGGCTCGCGCGCCGCCGGTTGTAGGCGCGGTTCTCCTGGCGACGCAGATGCTCCGGGTCAGCGGCCTGTTCGCGGCGGCGGATGTCATCGCGCAACTGCTCGGGGGAGGAGCGCTGCGCGGTGTCCAACAGCTCCTGCTCCGCCGCGCCGGCATCACCCAGCCGGCCCTCACGCATCGTGCGGCCGATCGCCTGGGCATGTTCGGGGGCGATGCGGCCGTCCGCGAGCGCCTCAGCGGTCGCGTCCAGCTCGGCCAGGTCCTGAGCGAACTCCGCCCGGCGCTTCGCTTCCCGCCCCGATACCCCGAGCCGCTCACGCAGCAACGCCGCGGTGTCGGTCAG